>JAUYMZ010000159.1 GCA_030699355.1 Bacteroidota bacterium
GCTTCCTTTATTTTCTTTGTTATGGCAATATCTTGATGGCTTGGACTTGGATTACCAGAAGGATGATTATGAATTAAAATAATACTTGAAGACAACATACCTAAAGCATGCTTTAAAATAATTTTCACATCAACAACAGTACCATCAACGCCACCTTCACTAATTTTTTTCTTTGCCATAACTGTATTATTTTTTTTCAACAGCAAAATCCAAAAAGTTTCATGAGGTAGGTCGGCAAGGTCACGAAACAATCCATAAACCACCGAACTACAATCAATTTTTTCAGATGGAGAAAATGATTCAGAGTACCTCCTTCTGCCTAATTCAAAAGTTGAAATTATCCCCACAGCCTTAGATAGTCCTATTCCGTCAATTTGTGTAAGATCATGAACATTGAGCCTTGCTAGGTCAGAAAGTGTCCCATTTGAGCGCTTAAGCACTAAATTAGCGATTTCTGATGCAGTTGCATTCCTCACTCCGGTATTAATTAGGATTTCGATAAGCTCAGCATTGGATAGGGAGGAAACCCCTCTTTCGAGGAGTTTCTCCTTTGGTTTTCCTTCAAACATGGCAATTAAGCTTGTGAAGTTTCTTCGGTCTGTGGAATTTGATCCTCAGAGTCTGTGGAAACATTCAAAATGTAATCAACCGCTTTTTGAGCATGGCCACTGATTATTCGGCTTTTTCACGCAATTTTGTTACATAAAATCCTCTTCCAATATCACGTTGAAATTCGCCTTTAGATAAGTCAATAGTCTCTATTTCTGTGTAACTTCCGTGATATACTTTCATTTTAAATAACCACCGTATTGAGCAAACCCCATTATTTCAACATGATTCGCAGGATTTCTGGATGGGCAGAATTAAGAAATCCCGGTAATCCCGAAATCCTATGAATCGTGTTGAGACAATAATAAGCACGCTAAAACAATTGAAGCTGACTGGGCAATAATTTAAAGGTTAGTCGGTGGTATGGGCTTACGCCAAAATCCTTTATGGCAGCTCTGTGCGCCTTGGTTGGATAACCCATATTTTTATCCCAAGCATAGGCTGGAAATTCTTGGTGAATCAACTTCATGTAATCATCTCGGTATGTTTTGGCCAAAATAGAAGCCGCTGCAATGGCTTGGAAACGCGCATCCCCTTTAATCTCGCATTGATGCGGAATACCGTCGTAAGGAATAAACCTATTGCCATCTATAAGCAGCCATTGTGGTTTTATTTGTAGCAGGTTAATGGCTTTATGCATAGCAAAAAAGGAAGATTTAAGAATATTATACTTGTCAATTTCAACATTATCGAGTGCAGCAATCGCAAATGCCAATGCTTTATCTTCTATTTCTGGGCGCAATTTATACCGCATGGCATCTGTTAGTTTTTTAGAATCATCCAAACCCTTGATTCTCTTTTTAGGATTTAAAATAACAGCAGCGGCATAAACCGGACCCGCCAAACAACCTCGTCCTGCCTCATCGCAACCTGCCTCTATCAAACTATTTTGAGAAAATTGAATTAATGCCATGTTTGGGTTCAGCCTAAAAAATTATTTTTATGAAACTATGGTGCAAAGTTTACACGAATCAATAAATTTACCGCCATAATGCCAAGTAAGGCTCATGAAAAAAACCTTTATTAGCAATTTTATTTTGCTCATGTCTGTAAACCTGCTCATTAAACCCTTTTGGATTTTGGGCATAGATAGAGGTGTACAAAATGCGGTTGGGTATGAGCAATACGGAATTTACAGCAATTTGTTTGCGTTCTCTATGTTGTTTATAACCTTATTAGATTTAGGCATTAACAATTACACCTCTTCTAATATTGCCAAAGACCCCTTAAAACTAAAGCAAGAGTTTGTTGCCCTCACCGGATTTAAACTTGGTTCTAGTTTGGTATACTTAGGCTTAACGCTCAGTTTAGGCATGGCCATGGGTTATCCAGCAAACCGTTTACAATTGTTATGGATTTTTGGTTTGAACCAAATCTTAAGTTACTTCTACACCTTTTTTAGAAGTATTGTGGGCGGCTTACAACTTTTTAAAATTGATGCCTTTTTATCGGTGGTAGATAGATTACTGATGATTTTTTTGTGTGGGTTGATGCTGTGGTTTGGCGTTTTTGAAATGAGCATTACCAAATTTATATGGGCGCAAACCATTGCTTATTCATGCGCTGTATTGATATCTTTTAGCGTTATAAAACCACATTTGAAAGGCTTAAATTGGATAATTGATTGGTTGGCTTTCCAAAAAATAGTGAGGCAAGTTTTGCCATACGGCTTACTTTCCTTGTTAATGACATTTTACACCCGACTTGATGTAGTACTCATTCCTCAAATTTTGCCCGATGGAGATATTCAAAACGGTATTTATGCTTCGGCATACAGACTTTTGGAGGCAGCCAATATGATGGCGGCATTGGTAGCCATGTTGTTATTGCCCATTTTTTCTAAAATGATTGCAGGTAAAATGGACCTTAAACCCTTGGTTCAATTTAGCACTGGATTATTATTATTGCCCTCTTTTACCTTTTGTTTGATTGCTTATTTTTATCAAGACCCCATTATACATTTATTAAATTATCAAAGCACCTCTTATGCTGCCTCCATTTTTGGACTCATCATTTGTTGTTTTTTCCCCTTATGTTCAATGTATATTTTTGGAACTTTACTAACTGCTAACGGAAACTTTAAAATATTAAACATTTTGGCTGCCATTGCCTTGATAATAAACATTGGATTAAACCTTTGGCTTATTCCCATTTACAAAGCATACGGAGCCGCTTTAGCAGCGCTTTGTACCCAAGGTTTTATTGGTTTAAGTAATTTTATAATTGGCAAGAAAAAGCTGGATATTTCATTTGATAAACAATTTGTTTTAAATTTTTTAGTGGCTATTCTCATAATTAGCACCTGTATGTACTTTAGCAATTATTTAAATTTACTCTGGTGGCAAACAGGTATATTCCTAGGAATTACTACATTAGGATTAATGTTTTACCTTAAATTTATAGATTTAGAGCAAGCTATGAACCTAATAAAATCTAGATCGGATGAAAAAAGCGGTATCTAAGCTAATTTTTATATTTTTGCACAACGGTTATGAATAAGAAAAAGAAACAATATTACTTCGAACTCATCGATGTATTTCACTTTATTTTTAAGTGGAGAAAGAAATTGATTATCATCTGCAGTGTATCGGCGATATTATCCATCATCATTTCTAGTCCTTGGATTATTAAACCTAAATATAAATCTACTGCGGTATTTTACCCATCCATGAACAACTCTATTTCTTCTGCTTTATTAACAGACAGTAGGGTTAGACAAAAAGACCCGCTAGAATTTGGAGAGCAAGTTGCGGCCCAGCAATACGTCCAAATTTTAGAATCGGATTACTTAAAAGGTAAAGTAATTAAGAGATACAATTTATTGGAGAATTACCGCATAGACCCTAGCGACCCAGAGAAAAACTACAAATTAGGTAAGAAATACGATAAAAACATCAGCGTTAAAAAAACGCCTTATGCCTCCATTGAAATAAGTGTATTAGATGAAAAACCAGAAGTAGCCGCAGAGGTTGCCAATGGTATTGTAATGATTTTAGATAGCGTAAAAACTGAGGTTCAAAGAAAACTAGCCATGCAGGCTTTGTATATTATTGAAACAGAATACAAACGCAAAGAAGAAGAGATTAACACCATTAAACAAAGAATGCAAGAATTGGGTGCTAAAGGTGTTTACAATGTTGAAGAGCAATCGAAAGCCATCACAGAAATTATTGGAAAAGTAGGCATGAACGATAATATTCGTCAGCAACAAAACAACCTAGCAACCTATGGTGCCGAATCTCAATCTTTAACCAGCACCTTAGAATTGCAGGTAGAGCAAATGAATGAGTTAAAAAAGAAATTGGATCAGGCCAAAATTGATGTGGAAGGTAATTTAAGTAATGTATTTATTCTACAAAACGCTTCACCAGCAGAGCGTAAAACATATCCTTTAAGGTCGTTAATAGTTATTGGTTCCGTTTTAGGCTCCTTTTTATTGGCTTGCATTGTTTTATTATTTGTTGAAAAATTTAGTCAGCAAAAGCACCATTTAATTTCATAAATTCTTTGGATCAGGCAGTAAAAAAGAAGTGGCTCATTGGGTCGGGATTGCTCTTTATCCTGCTAAATACAATTGGAATTGCCTTCGAATTTTATTGGACACCCATTTTGCCTGCCTTGGCAGTTTTATTTTTATTGGCATTATTAAAGCTAGATGTTTTAATTATCATCTTGGTTTTTCTTGTTCCACTTTCTGTAAATATTGAGGATGTAGTTTTGGGTATGGGACTCTCATTGCCCGCAGAACCCCTCATAATTGGCATTTTTCTGCTGGTAATATATAAGTTTACCATTGATGGAACTTACGATTTTGATGTAATAAAACACCCCATAACCATTGCCATTTTGGTAAATATGTTGTGGATACTTTTCACTTCTTTTACCAGCATGGAAAAAATTGTAAGTTTTAAATTTTTCCTAAGCCGTTCCTGGTTTTTGGTTGTGTTTTACTTTTTGGCGGTGGTGCTATTTAAGCGCATGGATGCCATTAAAAACTACCTTTGGGCCTACATGATCCCCTTGGCATTTGTAATTATTTTTACCTTAATTAAACACAGCAACGACGATTTTTCTCAAATTACCTCCTTTGAAGTAATGGCACCTTTTTACATTGCCCATGGAATATATGCCGCCGCTATAGCCTTTTTTATACCCCTTTTGTTTTTGTGGGCTGTATTGGGCTTTAGGCTGAACCTAAACTTCTCGAGCGTAATGGCATCTATTGGCTTTTTAGGCTTGTTTACAGTGGGTTTAATCTTAAGTTATACAAGGGCTGGTTGGATAAGTTTGGTAGCTGCCCTCCTATTTGGCATTGCCATGCTTTTGCGACTTCGCTTATGGCACATGTTGAGTATTTTAGGTATTATTACTTTTATGGTTATAGCCAATTTTGATGATATCTTTTTTCAACTCTACCAGAACAAACAAAATTCGGCAGAGGGAATAGAAAAACATTTAGAATCGGTTTCGAATGTTAGAAATGATGTTTCTAATTTAGAACGTGTAAACCGCTGGGCGGCGGCTATTAATATGGTAGAAGAAAAACCCATCGTAGGTTTTGGCCCCGGCGCCTATTCATTTACTTATGCCCCATACCAAAATCCAGCGTTTAAAACACCCATTACCACGGCATTTGGCGACCAAGGGCATGCACATTCAGAATATTTAAATCCGCTATCAGAAAGTGGTTGGCTTGGTTTAATAAGCTTTTTAGCCATATTATATTTTACTTTTCAACGTGGCTTAAACTTGGTATACAGAGGAAGAACATTCGAAATTAAAATAATGAGTGCTGCCTTGCTATTGGGATTGGTAACCTACCTATCTCATGGGCTTTTGAATAGTTACAGTGAGCAAGATAAAATTGCAGTGCTTTTTTGGGGCTTTATTGCTATGATAACTGCCTTAGATTTATACCATCAACGCAATCAGGAGGCAACAGAAGAAATAGCCTAAAAGTTATGACTTTCTATTGATACTTAAACGTAAACTAACCACATTACTCATACCAATTAGTCCTTGATTAAAAGCATTACTCAGCGCATAATCTATGGCTAAATTCTTTAATTGAATTCCCAATCCAACACTAGGCATTCCGTTTAAGGTTTTGTTTCCAGTAAAATCTATTACCCTTTGCAGGGTGCCATATCCACCTCTTAAGAAAATTAAATCATTATAGCCAAACTCTACTCCCATTCTTGGGTCTAAATTCACGTATTTACTGCTTACCAACACATTTCTTTGTCCGTCTGTAGTGAGGTCTAAGTTGAGTTCGGGTAAAACTGTAAATTTAGATTGCCTAATGTTAAATTTCCTGGCCATACCTAATGTAAATCTTGGTAAAGTTAGTTCTAATCCACCCTTTGGAATATTGTTTCCGGTGGCCAATAGTTGTTGTTTATCTGCCTCACTCATTTTATAAGACCAGGCGTTAAAAGTGGTGGTAATATCTCTACCCACGAATGCAAATTCCCAATCATTCATTTTATAAGAGGCCGATAAATCAATTCCAAAACCCCAAGCACCGCCAAAATCGCCTACTACCCTTCTAATTATTTTTACATTGGCACCTAGGTCTAGGCCGTCCCATTTTGTTTGGGTTGCATAGGAACCCATAAAAGCATAATCTACAGCAGAAAAGCTTCTAATTAAGGAGTGATTTATTTGTCCGTCTTGCATCAGGTACAAAGTATTGGGAATACCATCTACACCTAGTCTAATAAAGCTAATTGCACCCGCAGATTTCTCGCTAAGTTTAAATGCCACGCTACCAAAATCGTGGTTGGCAATTCCGGCAAATTGCTCATTGTGCATGGCTGTAATTTGAATATTGTCTTTAAGCTGAGCCAAACCCGATGCATTCCAATAACTGGCCGTAACATCTTTTGTGCTAGCCACTACAGAACCAGCCATACCCATGGCCCTGGCGCCCACTCCGATATTTAGAAACTCATTACTATACTTTAAAACTTGAGCCCAATTGGATTGGTTCAAGCCGAACAAAAAAACCACTAACAAATATTTTCTCATATTTTAAATACCTCTTTTAATTCTTGTAAAATGCCTTGAACATTTTTAAACGCATTATCTTCTAAATTCCAAACACATTCTTGCAAAACTATTTTATTGGTATGAGATAGTTCTGGCAAGCCTGCCTTTTTCATGATTCTACTTAACGAAAAGGCAAATAGGTTATTATCTGGATAATTTTGAATATATGCAGCCCTGCGAAAATGCTCAAAAAAATGGAGAAATTTATCATAATCTTGGTGTGGATGTAAAACAATAAAATCTTTTAATTCTTGCAATGAAACGGCTCGGATATCTGCATAAAAATCTATCCCTACTTGCGGCTGATGGTTCACAAGCAAACGATCGAGTAACAATTCAAAAAGAATATGACTTATAAACCATCGCCTTTCAACACTGCCTTCAAAGGCGGCACTTTTTAGAACTTGAGAACACTCGTGACTACCCCATTCGAAAAATTTAGACCCATGAAACTGTTTATCTGCGCGGTAATGTTGCAAGCATCCTTCTGCTATGGGCAACAAGTGCGCATAATCTGTTGCAGAAAGTTTGCCTGGTAATTTTACAAATCCACGAGATAAATCTGGGAAAATTAGCCCCACACTGTATAAAGGATTTTGCCCTTGTTGGTGTATGTAAAAATGGGAAAGATAATTCATTGATGCTGCGAGTATACAAAATTCTTTTGAAGAGATTATGTTTCCAAAATCCTATTTTCGCGGCATGACAAATTTTGTGGAAGAAATGAGATGGCGCGGCATGCTACACGATATGATGCCCGGCACAGAAGAACAATTGGCCAAAGAATCTACTTCGGGTTATATTGGCTTCGACCCAACAGCAGATAGTTTACATGTGGGACATTTAACTCAAATAATGACCCTCATTCATTTTCAAAGAGCTGGCCATAAGCCTTATGTATTGGTAGGTGGCGCAACGGGTATGGTTGGAGACCCAAGCGGAAAATCTGCAGAAAGAAACTTACTTTCGGAAGATATTTTATTTCATAACGTAGCCAGCATAGAACAACAATTAAGTAAGTTCTTAAACTTTACCGATGGCCCAAATGCTGCGGTAATGGTAAATAATTATGATTGGTTTAAAGGCCTAAGCTTTTTAAACTTTATACGCGATGTGGGCAAACACATTACGGTAAACTATATGATGGCCAAAGATTCTGTAAAGAAGCGCCTAGAAGGCGAAACCGGCATGAGCTTTACTGAGTTTTCGTACCAATTGGTGCAAGGTTTCGACTTTTATCATTTGTGGAAAGAGCATCAATGCAAAGTGCAAATGGGTGGCAGCGATCAATGGGGAAATATTGTTACGGGTACTGAATTAATAAGAAGAAAAGCACAAGGCGAGGCGTATGCCATAACTACGCAGTTGATTAAAAAATCTGACGGAACTAAATTTGGCAAAACAGAAAGTGGCGCTATTTGGCTCGACCCAAAAAGAACTTCACCATATAAATTTTATCAATTTTGGCTGAACGCTAGTGATGCGGATGCTTCTAGTTGGATTAGGATTTTCACCTTATTAAACCAAGAAGAGATTGAGGCTTTAGAAGTAGAACATGCTAGTGCTCCGCATTTGCGTGTATTACAGAAAGCTTTGGCCAAAGAAATAACCTGTAAAGTGCACTCAGTAGAAGCTTACGAAACGGCCATTGCTGCTAGTAATATCTTGTTTGGAAATGCCACACAAGAGGCATTTGCCTCTTTAGATGAAGAAACATTTATGGCTGTATTTGAAGGTGTGCCTACCTATCATATAAACGCAAAAGAATTAGCATTGGGCATTCCTATCATAGATTTGTTAACAGAAAAGAGTCAGGTTTTTCCTTCCAAAGGCGAAGCTAGAAAAATGTTACAAGGTGGAGGCGTAAGTATCAACAAGCAGAAAATAGAGGATATGAATGCCTTGGTTCAAACCGAATTATTGATAAAACAAAAATACCTAATTGTTCAAAAGGGCAAGAAGAACTATTTCTTATTTATAACTGCATAATTATAATCAATATGAAAACCATTGGGCCAAAAGACTTGCCACTAGGAGAATTCCATAATGCCTTATTAACCGCCATTGCACCCCGACCTATTTGTTTTGCCAGTACCATAGATGCCGCAGGAAACCCAAATTTGAGTCCGTTTAGTTTTTTTAATGTGTTTGGTTCGAACCCAACACGTTTTATTATATCTCCAGCAAGGCGGGTGAGAGATAATACCATAAAACACACCTTAGAAAATGCCATTGAAACCCGGGAGTTGGTAATTAATGTGGTAAATTATGCCATGGTACAACAAATGAGTTTAGCCAGTTGTGAATACCCAAAAGGGGTAAGTGAATTTGAAAAAGCTGGGTTCACTCCTATTCCTTCCCTAAAAGTAAAACCCTTTAGGGTAAAGGAAAGTCCGGTACAATTTGAATGTAAAATTGTAGATATTATAGAAACCGGGAAAGAAGGCGGTGCGGGAAATTTGATTATTGCAGAAATGATTTTAATGCATATTTCGCCAGATGTGCTAACTGCTGATGGAAAAATAGACCAACATAAGATAGATTTAGTGGGCAGATTGGGCAGCGATTGGTATGTACGAGCCCAAGGGAATGCGCTGTTTGAGGTAGCTAAACCTGCTAAAAACCTAGGAATTGGATTTGACAATTTACCTGAACACATAAAAAATAGCAACATTTTAACTGGAAATAGTTTGGGTATGTTGGCTAATGTAGAGCAGTTACCCGATTTAGATAGTGTAGAAATTTATCAGCGAATGAATAAAGAGCTTTGGGCTATTTTACAAACAGATTTGAGCAAAGAGGAAAAGAAATGGAGGCAGCATAAAATGGCTCAAGAACTTTTATTAAATGGGCAGGTTTTAGATGCTTGGAAAATTTTATTGAGTTAATCATACATGTGTCTAAAAAAGCTGTATCATTTTGAAGAATCCATTCCAGAAAAATAGGCACTTTTAAGGGCAATTGGGTCTCCAAAGCAACAAAAAAATATTTAAATAACTGATTTTCATATAAAAATCAAATTAAAACTAATTAAAAGCTGCTTTGGCAACATTTTAGATAAAAGGTATTTATCTAAAATCATTTTACTTGATATTCAAAAAACCCAATCTACTTGCCATAGATTGGGTTTTTTATTGCACTTTTATTCTTAAGCAAAATTATGTTTCAAAACAGAACAATTCTAATTGTGGGTAAACACAAAAAAGAATTGGTGATTGGCCCGCTATTAGAAAAAGAACTTGGATTGATTTAGTATGTATTGCTATAATTGTAATCCGTGAAGGAATGCCTTAGATTAGACTCAAAAAAAAAGATGCCATCAAATTAGAATCTTTGATGGCATCTTTTTTTTGATTATTTGTTAGGGTCAAAGCCACGCTTTTTAGCCATGTCTTCTAACTTTTGTTGAAACTTAGACTTTGTAACAGGCTTCTTTCTATGTTCTTGAATTTGGGCATGTAACGCTTTATCATCTACAAACTGCCTAATAATCAATTGCTGTCCAATGGTAAACAAGTTAGAAAGGAAATAGTAATAAGTTAATCCACTTGCGTAGTTGTTAAAGAAACCTAGGAACATCACCGGCATGAGGTATGAAATTATTTTCATTTGACCAGTAACGCCAGTCATTTGGTTGTTGTACATAGTATAAACCAAGGTAGAAACGGTCATAAGTAGGGTAAACAAACTCACGTGGTCACCATAGAACGGGATTTCAAAACCTAAGTTAAAGATGCTATCGTAGCTAGATAAATCAGAACTCCATAAGAAGGCTTGCTGTCTTAGTTCAAAAGAGCTTGGGAAGAATTGAAACATGGCCACTAAGATTGGCATTTGAAGAATAACAGGCAAACATCCTCCCATTGGGTTTACGCCAGCTTTGCGGTATAGCTTCATGTTTTCTTGTTGCATTTTAGCCATATCATTTCCGTACTTCACTTTTATTTCGTCCATTTCTGGTTTAAGTACGCGCATTTTTGCAGAAGACTTATATGATTTGTAAACCAAAGGAAACAAAATGGTTTTAACAATGAGGGTTAACAAAAGAATGATGATACCAAAATTACTCATGTATTGGCTCAAGAAGTAGAAAACATTTACCGTAAGTAATTTATTTACCCATCCAAAAATTCCCCAGCCCATTGGAACAACTTTTTCTAGGCTAACACCCACTTTTTGAAGAGATTTATAATGGTTTGGACCAAAATAAAACTGCATCTCGTAAGATTGTTTGGCAGAATGGTCGAAGGTTAATCCAATGTTTGATGTTAATATTTTTACATATTTCTTAGACTCATCTGATTTGGTTTCTAGCGCTGCATTATCAAAGCTAGAAATTCCTATGAGGGAGCTATTAAAATACTGCTGTTTGTAAGAAATCCATTGTAAAGGCGTTTTGATATCCTCCTTTAAATCTTTTGTTTCGCTGATATAATCGGGGTCTTCGTTAGGATATC
>JAUYMZ010000162.1 GCA_030699355.1 Bacteroidota bacterium
GCAAGCGCAACGAACTTATTTTACATGTACATTATGGCACGGGCATGCGTTTGTCTGAACTGATACACCTTAAAGTAAAAGATATTGATGTATATAAATCCCAATTAAAGGTATTAGGAAAACGCAACAAAGAACGCATTATCCCTATTAGTAAAGAGCTGATAGCTTTATTGAAAGATTTTATAGCCCTACGCGAGGAATTAGGTTTTGTATTGCCCGAACTTTTTTGCACCGATAAGGGTAAAATAATGTATCCAAAATTGGTTTATAATATTGTACATCAAGCCTTGTCTGGGGTAACTACCATACAAAAGCGTAGCCCGCATGTGTTGCGCCATACGTATGCTACACACCTATTAAATAATGGTGCCGATTTAAATGCCATCAAAGAATTATTGGGGCATGCCAATTTATCGGCCACGCAGGTATATACACATAATAGTATTGAACGTTTAAAAGAAGTTTATAAGAACAAACATCCACGGTCTTAAATCCTGCCAAATTTTTCTAAAATCGGGTTTAAATTGCCTGGCAGGTGCGGTTTGAACCCAATATTAATAAAGTACCAATATGAAGATTGAAATCCAGTCCATCCACTTTAAAGCAGACAAAAAGCTGCTCGATTTTATTAAAGCAAAAGTAGAAAAAACACAAACTTTCTTTGACGGTGTGCAATTGGCCGAAGTGTTTCTACGGCTCGAAAAAGACAAAGAAGGCGAGAATAAGGTGGTAGAAATAAAAATGAATGTGGCAGGTAAGGCCATTTTTGCCAAAGAACATAATACCACTTTTGAATCGGCTACCGATATGGTGCTAGATAAATTGGTGGCGCAAATCAGAAAACAAAAAGAAAAACTGCAAGCAAAATCTGCTTAATGTTTTTAATATCTAATCGCAAAAAAAAGGGAGCAATTTGCTCCCTTTTTTTTGCGATTAGAATACATTTATATCAAGTTTTGATTATATACTTTTAATTGTTATGCATTTTATAAATGTTTATTTAAATTTGATATTCAAAAATGTATAATATGATAGCAAAATTGTTTAACAAATGCTCCTGAGCAACTCCCCCCCCCTCCAACAGTAATTAATTATGAGTTTAATCCCTCAGCAAGCCAAGGTACAAGCCCATACGATGGAACTTGGACAGATAATATAATTAGCGCACCCCTTGCA
>JAUYMZ010000082.1 GCA_030699355.1 Bacteroidota bacterium
CCTTTTCATTTCATAATTTGGGTCTAATTCCCAATTATTAAAATCACCAATGAGATAAACAAAATTCTTTTGTGGAGCCAAAAACTGAAGTAAAACAGTACTATCATTTAAATAATTTATTCCATCCACTATGCCCGCAGGAGGCACCCCCACAAAAGTGCTAGAAGTGCCACGAACAAGCACCAAAGCAGAATCGGAATAAGTATTTCCATTATGTATTAAAGTAGTTTTTATCCAATGTTTACCAAGGCCTAGTTGTGCGCCTGTTAAAAAAGTATCTACTGTTTGAACCGACTCCTTTGTTATTAAATTAACCCCATTAATATTTAGTGATATATTTGAAACATCAGAACTTTGGATTAGATATTTGAGGGTATCGTTTAAAAACAAAATTTGAGGATTTCCAAAAGGCGTGCTTATAATATTATACCGAAAGCTGCCATCGCTAATAGATACAAAAATATCCAACCCGTCTGTATTTCTGCCAACGATACTTCCATTGGCATTCCTAAATACAAATGCTAATCTTTGAACATTTTCTGAGCTTGGTACACCATAAAAACTTGAAATATTGAATGAAAGTTGAAATTTATTATTCCCAATAGATGTCATCCTCACCTTTGAATCATCTGTTCCCCAATTTCCTTGAACATATCTCCAATCAGTAGGAGAATTACTCAAATTGGTAATAACCCCAGTGTGAGCATATACAAGGCTTTGCCCAGCTAATGCGCCGTTTCCTTTGGAAGCATCAAATGTAATAGTTACATTTTGTGATTGGGTTGGAAAAACAGGAGACAGAGACACCACTTGTGCATTTACTATCTTATTTATTATAAGTAAAAAGTAAAATATTACGCTGGTTTGTTTAATTATTTTCATGCTTTTTATTCGATGCTAATGCGAATAAAAAAAAAATAAGTGTATTTCTGACACTTTTTTTTTTTTTATTTACAATTTATTTATTTTCGTTTAATAATTCTAACAATTACAAATGAAAAAATTTTTACTATTAAGTGCAGCTTTCGCAATGATTTCGGGAGTTTATGCAAAAAAAGTTAAGGTTTCCGTTGACATGTCGGGTCAAACAGTAGATACTAGTGGCGTTCACGTTGCCGGTAACTTTCAAGGTTGGTCTCCAAATTCAACCAAATTAACTTTAGAGTCTGGAAACATCTATTCTACTTATGTAGATGCGCCAGCAAATCAAGTAATGCAATTCAAATTTATTAATGGAAATGGTTGGAGCAACAGTGAAGGTGTTCCTAGCTTAAACCAAGTGGGTAATCAAACAAATGGTGGCCAAAACGACAACAGATGGTTTTATGTAGACTCTATTTCTAACGACACTTCAGTTATTCCTGCCATCCTATTTGGAGGTAGTGCGCCTGCTGGAAAGTTTGCAGTTCGTTTTGCTGTAGATATGCAACTACAAACTGTGAGCTCAAACGGTGTTCACATTGCAGGTAGCTTACAAGGCTGGGATCCTGCTGCCACAAGTATGGCTAATTTATTTGATAATAATAAAGTATTTGAGTGGATAGCTTATTTAGATTCAGCTACTTACCAATACAAGTTTATTAATGGCAATGCATGGTCTGGTTCTGAGAGTGTACCAAGTGCTTGTGGTGTAGGAAACGACTTAAACCGCGAATTGGCTGTAAGTGCATCTGCTGCTTATAAAGTATGTTTCGCCTCATGTGCAGCTTGCCCTTCGGCTCCAATTCCAACTTACAATGCAACTTTTGTTGTAGATATGTTAAACAACGATTGTGATGGTGGTTTTGACTCCGTTTCTGTAGCTGGTGGCAGAGCTGAAATTACCAATTGGGGAAATGGTGTTAATTTAAACAAGATTGGTACTACAAGCATACATGGCGTTACACTCCGCATGGATTCTGGTGAATTTGAGTTTAAATTCCGTTTCCATAAAAATGGAAATACCAGTTGGGAAGGTATTGCCAATCGTAAGTGGATTTTATCAAAAGATGATACATTAGGTCTTACTTGTTATAACTCTAGTGCACCTGGTCCTTGTATCCCTAAACCTGCTCCTTCTGATGTTCACTTTTTAGTAGATTTAAGCAATGAAACTCCTGATGGACAAGGAAGGGTATATGTAATGGGTAACTTTACTACACCAAACTGGCAAAATGGAGCTATTCGTTTAAGTCCGGTTGCCGGCAAACCAGGTTTTTATGCTACAACAGTAAATATTTGCCCAGGATCATTTGCCTATAAATTTGTAAACGGTGATTCATCAGTTACAGCTTCCGAAGAAAACTTCAATGATACTACTCAGCGTGCTTGTGTAGTTCCAAATGGTGTTGGTGGATTCAATCGTACTTATACGCGTATTAGTTCAAGCCCTGTTACCCTTGCGTATGTGTTTAACACTTGTAACCTTGCAGACACAACAACAACTGGTTTAATTGAGAAAAACAACTTAATCAACAATGTTAAATTATATCCTAATCCTAGCAGCAGTTTGGTAAATATAGAATTCAATGATTTTGCTCAATCACATAATGTAATCATTATGGATATAGCTGGTAAAACTGTTGCTACTTACAATCAAATTATAGATAATAATATGGTTTTAAATAGCAAAGAGCTTTCTAAAGGTGTACATTTTGTGCAAATTACAAACAACCGCGGAGAAGCTAAAACATTGAAACTAATAGTTCAGTAATTGCTTTTTCAATATAAATAAAAAAGCCCGCTATGCGGGCTTTTTTATTTATATTGAAACTCAAAAATTAACTTTTAAATTTATAAAGTTTAGAGGGTTTAAACATTGTTCCCTTTTGTTTTTCGCTTAGCTCTGTTAAGTTGTCCTCTTTCTTTATTCGTTTTATAAAGTTTCTTTTATCAAAGCTTGTATTGAAAATAACTTCATATAAATTTTGCAAATTCTTAAGCGTAAACTTTTGGGGAAGCAATGCCTTGGCAAATAATTCTTGTTCAAAATCGCGCCTCAAATTGCTATAAGCTTGCTTTACAATTAAATTGTGATCAAAAGCCAAAGACGGAACTCGTTTGGCGTTCTTCCAAACCACATTTTGAGCAAATGAGCCAGGAACAGGCTTAATCATTTCTTTTCTAACTAAAGTATAATAAGTTACTGTTATAACCCTTGCATCTGGATCTTGACGATACAAATGCAACCATTCCCTATCTTTGGGCTGCTTTACTCGCATGGGGTCGCCAAAACAGCCAGACTGACGAAGATTTAACCCAGAAACATGCGTTAGTTCATCTAATACTCTTTGTGCAGCAACGTTCAAATCTTCCTCGTCATTAACCAAATCTCCAGGTAAGGCAAATTGTGCCACAAATGATTTGCTGTTTTTTAAACTAGGCTTCTTTTGCTCAATTAACAACACCTCCAACTTATTAAATTGCTCGTCGTATCCAAATATAACACAGTCTACCGAAATGTGATTTCTAAAGGTGTTTTTTTTCATAATTATTACAAATACAAATATAGAATTTAAAATTCGTTTATCAAAAGCACAAAAAGTGTACTATAAACACTATTAAATACTTTTATTTGGAATTCAATCCTGAACCTAATATTTTTACAAAAATATCATATTTAAAAACGCATGAAAAATATTACAATTTTAATAGTTTTTACACTATTTTCTGTTAATCTTCAATCGCAATCATTAAGTAAAAGCTTATCTGCTGTAACTTCTTTTTCTGAAATAGAAGAAGGTATAATTCTAAACACAGATAATGGAAATGTTAAAGTTCAAGTGTATACACCAACCATCATTAGAATTCAAGCCACCAAAGAAAAGTCATTTAATACTTTTAGCTACGCAGTTATTGCAAACCCCATCAAAGGTGTTTTCGAATTAAAGAAAGAAGAAAAAATGTTTATTATTAAAACAGATTCTTGTGTCTTAGAAATAAATAAAAATCCTTTAAGATTCACCCTTAAAGATAAGTTGGGAAATGTGTTAAATGAGGATGAAAAAGACTTTGGAACAAGCTGGATTGGCGAAGAGGTTACCACCTATAAAAAAATACAAGCAGATGAAAAGTTTATTGGCCTAGGCGAAAAAACCGGAAATCTTAATAGAAGAGGAGAAGGTTACACCAATTGGAATACAGACTTTTTTGCCTACCCAAGCAATGGAGATCCTTTGTACGCAACCATACCATTTTTTATGGGTATACATCATAATAAAGTATATGGTATTTTTCTTGATAATACGCACAAATCACATTTTAATTTCGGTGCTTCAAACAATAGATTTTCTAGCTTTACGGCAGAATTAGGAGAAATGAATTATTACCTTATTGCCAATTCATCAGTAGCAGGAATTATTAAATCTTACACAGATTTAACCGGAAAAATGGAAATGCCCTCGCTTTGGAGCATCGGGTTCCAACAATGCAGATACAGTTACTATCCAGACAAAGAAGTAATATCATTAGCTAAAACATTCAGAGAAAAGAAAATACCTGCTGATGTCATTTATTTCGACATTCATTACATGGATAATTACAAAATATTTACTTGGGATAATAACCGATTCCCCCAACCTAAAAAAATGCTAGACGAACTAGAGGGTATGGGATTTAAAAATGTAGTTATTGTAGACCCAGGAATTAAGGTAGAAAAAGCATACAAAGCTTATGAAGAAGGTTTATCAAAAGATTTATTTCTCAAATATCCTGATGGGTCGAATTATACCGGACAAGTTTGGCCAGGCTGGTGCCATTTCCCAGATTTTACAAACCCTAAAACCAGAGATTGGTGGGGCGCCTCTTTCAAAGGATATGTAAACGACGGTATTGATGGATTTTGGAATGATATGAATGAACCCGCTACTTGGGGACAAAGATTTCCAGATTTAGTGGAGGCCGACTTTGATGGCAAAAGAACTTCCCACAGAGAATGGCACAATGTATATGGTATGCAAATGGCAAGAAGCACTTTTGAAGGAACCAAAAAATTAATGTCGGGAAAAAGACCTTTTATCCTTACCCGTGCAGCCTATAGCGGCATACAGCGTTATTCTGCTATTTGGACAGGCGATAACCGCCCAGAAGACGACCATATGATGGCTGGCGTTCGTTTAGTAAATAGTCTCGGATTAAGCGGTGTTGCCAATTCGGGATATGATGTAGGGGGCTTTGCCGGAGAAGCAAGCAAAGAATTATTTAGCAGATGGATGCAAATTGGCGCTTTCTGCCCTTTCTTTAGAAGTCATAAAATGATTGACGCCAAAGACAGTGAACCATGGAGCTACGGAGAAAAAGTAGAAGAAATTGTACGCAATTATATTTCATTTAGGTACAAACTGATGCCTTATTTGTATTCAACATTTTTTGAAGCTACGCAAAATGGTATGCCCGTTGCCAGAAGTTTGGCCATTAATTACACACTAGACCCAATGATTTATGATTGGAAATACCAAAATCAATATTTATTCGGGCAATCTATTATGGTGGCGCCAGTGGTAAGCAATAAGGAAATAAACAAAGTATACCTGCCAGAAGGTGAATGGTATGATTTAAATACAGAACGAAAATACGAAGGCAAACAAGAATTATATGTTGAAACTCCAATGGAAACACTCCCATTATATGTTAAAGGAAGCTCCATAATTCCTATGCAATCTGTTGTTCAAAGTGCCAAAGAAATGCCTCACGACACCTTGTATTTGCATATTTACATGGGTAATGCCAATAACTCATTTACTTATTATGAAGATGCCGGAGATGGCTATGGGTACCAGGATGGAAAATACTTCAAGCGACAAATAGAATTTGAGGCAAGCAAAAAACAACTACTTTTTGAAACCGTTCAAGGTAATTACAGCTCTAAATTTAAAAATATAAAATTAATTATGCATGGCTTTGATTCACAAAAATCAGTGAGATTAGATAACAATGAATTAAGCCTTAAACAAGAAATTATTGAACTAATTCCAGGTGTTTCTCAATTCGACCCTATTGGAAAAAGCATAGACGGGAAAAAATCAACCGTTAAAACAGTATGTATCAAAAATAATTATTCAAAGTTTAACATTAGCTGGTAATAACGCCATGAGAAAGAACGCCAAATTAGTACTAATTATCTTTTCCCTGTTTTTTAAGGTTTCTCTGGCCCAAAAACCAGAAATTAAAAGAATAGACCCGCAATTCTGGTGGCACAACCTTGAAACAAGAGAGCTACAACTTTTAGTGTATGGAAATAATACAGCAAAATTTGAGGTGAGTTTGAATACTCCCGGCATAAGTATCACCGAAATAAAAAAACTTGAAAACCCAAACTATTTATTAGTTAACCTTAATTTGAATAATTACCATGGTAATCAAATCATCTTAAATTTTAAAGCAAATGGTAAATCAAATATCATAAACTACAAACTAGAAACGCTTAAAAAAGAAGCACGACAAATAGATCCGTCAGATTTTGTTTATCTCGTTTTCCCAGATAGGTTCAGCAATGGAAACCCTAAAAATGATGCTATTAAATCTATGCGCGAGCCTTGGGTTAGCAGAGATTCTTTGAATGGAAGACATGGGGGCGATTTACAAGGAGTTATCAATAAATTAGATTACTTGCAAGATTTAGGAGTATCCTGCGTTTGGCTCAACCCAACCCTTATTAACGACCAACCTGCATACAGCTATCATGGATACGCTTTAACAGACCATTACCTTACAGACCCTCGTTTAGGTGGTAACGACCTATACAAAAAACTGGGCAACGAGCTACATAAACGTAATATGAAATTGATGATGGATTTGGTACCCAATCATATTGGCTCCAAACATTGGATGATGTTAGATATGCCCGATAAATCTTTTGTAAACCAATGGCCAGAATTTACCCGAACAAACTACCGGGCAACTACACACCTCGATCCTTATGCCAGTGATTACGATAAAAAGCGCATGGTAGATGGTTGGTTCGACACACAAATGCCTGATGTAAACCAACGTACCCCATGGGTGGCTACCTACCTTATGCAAAGCTATTTGTGGTGGATTAATTATGCAGGTATAGACGCTTTTAGAATAGATACTTATAGTTATAATGATTACGAATTTATGGATAAATGCATGGCATATATTCACAACGAATACCCAGATTTTTATTCCACTGGTGAAATTTGGGAACAGTCTAGCGTACTAAATATGGCCTATTTCACCCAAAATAATGCCTATAAATTATCTCCAAAATCAAGCCATTTAACCAGCGCTAAAGATTTTCACCTGTTTTGGGCAATTATGGATGGCCTGAACCAAAAAGCAGAATGGGACAAAGGTTTAGCTAAAATATATTATACGCTTTGTCAGGATGGATTATACGAAAATCCCAACCTCAACCTCACCTTTATAGATAACCACGATTTAAATCGCTTTTATACCGAACTGAAAGAAGATTTTGCTAAATGGAAAATGGGTATAGGTTTATTAATGACCTTAAGAGGTGTACCAAGTATTTATTATGGAACCGAAATATTGTTAACTAATCCAATCCCAAGAACAAGTGATGGTCAAATAAGACAAGATTTCCCCGGTGGTTGGCCAAACGATTCTATCAATAAATTTAATTCAACAGATAGAACAGAAAAAGAAAACGAGGCATTTAATTACATCAAAAAACTGGCTCACCTACGCAAAAAAAATGCTGCTTTTAAAAATGGTGGTCTCATGCAATTTACGCCAGAAGGAAGCACCTATGTTTACTTTAGATATACAGACCAAGAGTGCTTCATGATTGTCGTAAACAGTGGCTCAGATCAAGTAAAATTAAACACCAAACGCATGGAAGAACGCCTCAAAGGTTTCAAAACGGGCTTCGACCATGCCGCCGATAAAAAAATTGAAAACATTTCGGAAATAGAATTAGCTCCTAATAGTATCAAAATAATTGAACTAATAAAGTAATTTAGTAGTCTCGAGCAGAATCGAACTGCTATCAAATGTTTAGGAAACATCTATTCTATCCATTGAACTACGAGACCTTGCCTTTAAGGCGCTGCAAATCTATGTAAATTTTCGGTTTTAGAAAATCATTCTAAGCTTCTCTCAAAATTAGATTACTTCTCAGCAATTTTAAGTTCTACTAAGCGCTTTATTTCATCCATTCTATGCTCCCAACTATTTCCTTTAGCTACCTCTTGCCTCTGTTGTATACGCGCTAAATCTTTGGGTTCAGCCAATGCCTTTTCTATGTTTGTTATAAACTCTTCGCTATTGTTTGCCAAATAAATACAGCTTGCAAAACTGGAAATATCTTCCGAAAAATTGGTTGAAACCACCGGCTTGCCAGCCGCCAAATACTCGTTAATTTTTAAAGGATAAATGCTTTCTGTTAAGGTGTTTTTTAAAAAGGGAATAATGGCGCAATCTACGTAAGCCAAATAATTGGCTATTACTGTTAAATTCATTGCCCCCAACCAGGTAATATTTTCAAGAGAATCTAAATGATAGGCCACCAATTCTTCTCTTTTAACAGGACCTGCAATTAAAAGCTGACAGGATTTAAAATGCTTGGCAATAGTTAGCAACAAAGGATAATCTATGCGCAAACTAGAAATATTCCCCGATAAAAAAATCGTTTTCTTGCCTTCAAAAGCAAGCATGGCTTTGGGCTTTTGCCAAGAACCCTGCGCCTCAAATAAACTGAACTGAGCAGCATTTGGAACCCTGTAAATTGGGTTACGTATACAACTTAACTTTTTTTGTAAACCATAAGAAGATACCAATACCAAATCTGCCTGTTCTACCGCCCATTTCTCCTTCTTTACACCATGTTTAGCTATGTAAGGCTCCTGACTAATATCATCGCTAGAACGGTATACTTTCAAAAGCGGCTGCCTCATTTTGGGCGTAATTACATCAAAATATTCTGGAATAAAACTATTAAAAAAAAGGTACTCCTTTACATTAAAATCTGAAATAATTCCAGATATGGCATTAGTTAGTAGCGCTTTATTGTAATTGTGAAGTAAATCGTAAGCAAACCCATTTGGTAAAAAATTAATGGGAAGACTTAATTTGGGGGTAACAGCAATAATTTCGCCATCCCCTACCTTTACGCGTTCATATTTATGCTTGCCAAACAACAAGGCCTGCGATCTGCGCAAAGCCTCTTTCTCTCTCACTAAAAAATAGTCTTTAAAAGAAAAAGGTCGGTCTATATAAAACACCCGGTTGGTCTTAGACCATTCAAATGCAATATTTAAAACAGAAGAATTCAGAATATTATCCCACCTGCTTAAACCCAATAAAATTACATCATACCCTTCATTCATATTTGAAAAACAAATATGGGTTAAAATTTAAATTTATTTTAATAATTAAACCTATCTTTCAATAAAAATTTTACCACTAAAGTACTTGGCTGAACCAATAATTTTATAAAAATAAATGCCCTTTTCTAAGCTGCGTACATCAACAAACTGCTCATCTCCAATAGCTTCTTCCAAACAAAGAACCCCAAGCATATTGTATACCTCCAAGCGCATCCCACGTGATTGGGATGCAGAAAAATAAATAACATCATTGGCAGGATTGGGATAAACTAAAAAATCTTCTTTTGGGTTCAAACCGCTAAGAGCATTTAAACCCCCATCAAAAGCAACTTGTACATTCTTTAAAATCCAATTTTCTGGGTCGAGCTGAATAAAATTTACCGAATCTGTTAGCCCAATTTCAAAAAGCTCACTTTTTTGGGTATTGTTTAAATACACTAAAGTATCAGACGCTCCTGCCCTGCGAATAAGCAAAGGCAATGAAAGGCTAAATACATTGTTTACATCTTGGGCATTGCTTTGCGTAAGCATTAAAAACAATTTACCTTCCCTATAATTCCACTTAATTTGATACAAAGGAAATCCGGAACCATAAATCCATTGGTCGAAGAAATAATCGAGGTTCTTGCCCGAAACTTCTTTGCAAACCTGCGCCAAATCTGCGGTGCTAGCATTGCCATTTCCATGTTTATTTAAATAGGTTCGGCACATATCAAAAAACAAACTATCTCCTAAAATATAATGCAATACCCTAACTGCAGAGCCTCCTTTTTCATAAGTTAAAGCGCTCGAAAAAATGCGCGATACATTGGCAGTATCATTAACATAAACAGAACCCACTCCTTGTTTGGCCGAAGCATGCATGCTGTTTAATACACTTAAAGCATTGGCAGGACTATTCAAATATTTTGCCGCCAAATATTCTGTATAACTCGCAAAACCTTCATTGAGCCAAATATCGCTCCAGGTGGCACAAGTTACATGGTCGCCAAACCACTGGTGACCCAACTCATGGGCCACAATGCCAAAGTTAAAAATACCCATAGAGCTCATGGTTTGATGCTCCATACCGCCGCTAAAAGGCGCCATCATATGTCCGTATTTCTCCTTATAAAATGGGTAAATACCAAACAAATCGGAGAACAATTCTAACTGCTTTGCCGTAATATCTATGCTCGCCTTGTTATTATTATAAGCATTGGCATTGTAAATATAATTCTGAATTAAAATGCTATCGCTTATCTGCTTTGGCTTGGCATAGGCGAGGTATTCATTGTACTGACCAACCGTAACAGCCACCAAATAATAATTCATGGGGTAGCGGGTTTGCCAATGATAGGTATGTTTACCATTTGCCTTAGGTTCAATGCCCATTAAATTTCCGTTTGAACCTACCCTATTGCTCGAATCAGTAGTGATAGAAATAAAACAAGAATCAATTTTATCCTTCAACGATTGCTTGCAAGGCCACCATTCGTAAGCGCTGTATGGCTCACTTAAACTCCAAGTAATTTGATTGCCATAAGTAGGTGAAGCACGGTTGCTAAAACCATTGCCAATAGCAGCACTTCCACCACTTGGAGCGGTACCACGGTAAAAAATTTGCACTTTAAAAAGTTGGTTCGAACCAAAACTTGCAGGCAACTTTACCGCCGCCAAATGATCTAATCTTCTAAAATTTAAGCGCGTTCCTTGGTCATCTAAAACAGAATCTATGGTAAAATTGGTGTGCAATTGAAACCAAAAGCTATCTAAGGCCGCAACCCTAGAAATAGCATGCGTTATCACACTTCCAGATATTTGAATATTGGTGCGTTCTAGGTTTAATTGTAAGTGATGAAATACCACATCGTACTCCTCCATTTTTTCCATTTCATTTAAAAAAGCATTTCGCTTTTGCAATTGCCTTTCAAACGAAGCTTGTTTGTGTGTGGCACAACTGTGTTGCGCGTGCAAAAAAGATAGGTTCAGCCCAAAAAACAGAACCCATAAGCCAATAATTTTTTTCATAAAAGGATGGCAATGTAGTTAAAAGAGTTACATTTTTTTGTACTATCAAACCATCAATTGGAAAAATTCACGTAATTTGCCAACCCATTGGAGAGGTGTCTGAGTGGTCGAAAGAGCAAGCCTGGAAAGTTTGTATACGCGCAAGTGTATCGAGGGTTCGAATCCCTCCCTCTCCGCCTTCGCTCACCGAAGCTTTAGCGTAGGTGAGCTTAATGTTTAAACACCAAATTCTTATGAAGCTTTAGCGTAGGTGAGCTTAATGTTTAAACACCAAATTTCGTAAGAAGCTAAACCAAAAAATGCACTTCTCGTTGAGCAATTTTTATAAAAATTGCTCATTTCGTTGTGCATTTTGTATATTTGCCCACCTAAACTTTTGTGCCACATGATTTTACCATCCAAGATTAAACCTTTGAGGTGGGAGGCAAAACCAAACAACAAAATCAAATTGTGAAAGATGGCAAATCTTTTATCCTAAAAGACGATATCGAATTTGGCTACCAAAACGTCATTCCGCTTTGGGCTTTTGGTTTTAATTATTAATTCTCAAAAACCCAACTTCCGGTCATCGTAATGACTAAAAGTTATAACTTTTGGTCATTACGATATTTATTTGGAGCATTACCCCTCACTCCCTCACATTAAAAATAAACCCAACACCAAAAACGGTTTCAATACTAAGGCTTTCATCATCTTTAAGGTACTTGCGAAGTTTGCTTATAAAAACATCTAAACTTCTCCCCAAAAAATAATCATTTTCGCCCCAAACAGCTTCCAGCAATTCCTCCCGTTTAATTACCTTATTTTTATGACAAAACAAATAATGTAAAACCTCGCTTTCTTTTTCGGTCATGCGTTTTAAATGTTCACCCATTTGCAAAGATTGGTTACCCGGGTTGAACCAATACTCACCAATAGCTACAGGCTCTTTAAGCAAAGGCATTGGTTCAGGCAAACGCCTTAAAATAGCCCGTATTTTCCAGAGCAATTCTTCCTCATCAAAAGGCTTACAAATATAATCATCGGCACCCAATCCATAAGCCTGTAGCTTATCTGCTTTGAGCGATTTGGCACTAATAAAAATAATGGGCATCTGTCTTTGCTTTTCTTTTATTAATTTAGCCAAAGCAAAGCCATCCATTTTGGGCATCATAATATCGAGCAAACACATATCAAAACTATGCTGTTCAAAAGCCCGCCAAGCCAATTCTCCATCTCTACACAAGCGCACTTCAAAGCCTTCTCCCTCCAAAAAATCGAGCAACAACATACCCAAATTGAGGTCGTCTTCTGCCAGCAATATTTTATGCCTTTTATTATCCATTTTTGAGTGGGAAATATAAAGTAAAACAAGTACCTACTCCGTATTCGCTGCTCAACGATACCGTTCCTCCCATGGCTTCTACCCTATTTTTTACATAAGCCAAACCCAGTCCAAACCCCTTTGTATCATGCACGTTTCCAGTAGGTACTCTATAATATTTATCAAAAACGTGCGCCTGATGTTCTGCAGAAATACCACAACCAGTATCTTTTATACTTAAGGAAAATTTCCCCGGTTCAGAAAAGCTTAAAATAGTTATAATGGGTGCCTCTTTAGAATATTTTATCGCATTATCCAACACATTACATACCACATTAAAAACATGGGTAGCATCGCCTAAAATTACATCAGAATTTGCCTTTAACTCTTTATAAATAACGCCACCTCTATCTTCTATTTGCACCTGCACAGATTCTATAGCCTTTTCAATAATTGCATGCATGTTTATTTCCTGCATTTGCAACTTCAAATCTCCTTGCTCAAAAGCCACCAAGCGCAAAACTTGTTCCACTTGATTTTGTAATTTTTCGTTTTCTTGCACAATCATCGCACTGTACTTCTTCCACTTTTCTTCATTTTCTGGCTGAACCAATTTGCCCATCATCTTATTTGCCAAAGCAATATTGGTGAGCGGCGTTTTAAACTCATGCGTCATATTGTTTATAAAAGCAATGGTTTGCTCTGCTACCTTTTGCTCTTTTAAAAGCGCCCTTACTGTATAAATAAACAAGGCAAAAACAATAAAAATTAAAGCAACCGAGCTTCCAAATAACAATCCCATTTCTTGCAAAATAAACTTCTCCCTACTCGGAAACTCAAGGTGTAATTCCAATCCGTTTAAATGCGCAATTTCTTCTATGCGCTGTTTAAAAACGGGTGTGTTATTTGCAGCAAGATGGTGCATCATCCCTTCTTGGTGTAGGGCAAAAGTATAGGGTATTTGAAACTGGTACACCTTCATAAAATATTGCAACAACGAATCTATGGTTTGCTTCTCGGCCTTACCTAACTTTAACTCACAATGACCTTCGCCCATATCGGCACAGCAATCTCCAATACGTTTACACATGGCCTGATTGGCACAAAGCTCTTGAGCTGTTTTAGACAAAACCATATTGGCTTTTTCTGCAAACAAATCTTCCTTTACCTGCGCTGTATTAAACAACCAACTTACTTGTATGGCCAATAAAGCCAGCAAAGCCAAGGCAGAAAAACCTATAAAAACAATGCGTTTATTCTTCTTCATTTCTTATACAAAGGTAAACAAATGATTAGGCTAAAAATAGCTTTAACAAGTCGTTAACAAGGCAATAACCTTTCACTAACAAAATCTACTAAAGCACCAGCCTACTTTTGCCTCACAATTATTAAACAAAACACAATATGAAAAAGTTAATCTTAAGTTCGGCAGTAGTAATGCTCATTAGCTTATCTGCCATGGCCGGTGGCGACGACAAAAATCATTGCAAAAAAGGAGATAAGTCTTGCGCCAAAACCAGTTGCAGCGAAGGTAAATCGTGCAGCAAAGAAAAATGTGCTGAGTTTTGCAAAACAGATGGCGCCTGCAAAAAAGAAAGCAAAAGCTGCGAGAAGGCTTGTAAAAAAGAAGCCAAACAAGCAGAGGTAAAAGAAACTAAATAATTAAGTTTATCTATCTGCAAATTGGGTGAAGTTTTTCACCTAATAAATTAACAAAAAAGGGCGTGAAAACGCCCTTTTTTGTTAATTTATACCACAATAAAACCAATCTTATTTAGGTAGATTCTATATTTGCTTTTACCCCAAAAACCGATTTCCCATTTAATGCCTGCACCAATGTAAATAGCGCAAGTAAAGCATATAAAGCACTCACTAAAAAGGTGTATTTGGTGTTTTTTAAGAAGTAAAAAGACAAAATTGGTAATACCTGCAAAGCGTGCATACCCATAAAATGCGCAATCCGTAAATCGCCCGCCAACTTGCTCCAGCCCAAAATAAATAGGTTCGAATTATTGTTTACCAAGCCTACCGTATGACTCATGCGAGCACCCATCAAAAAACCTTGGAAAGCAAATACAACAAACAAAGAAATGGCCAATCTAA
Organism: Bacteroidota bacterium; assembly: GCA_030699355.1. Classification (GTDB taxonomy): domain Bacteria; phylum Bacteroidota; class Bacteroidia; order UKL13-3; family UKL13-3; genus B1. The sequence continues at coordinate 14,707 of JAUYMZ010000082.1, forward strand.
TAGACCAAACATAGTAAGGAGCTAAACTTGGAAAAGAATGGGTAAAAAACAAAAAGCCCACATAAGCCGTATACATAGTAACCAAACTAGCTGCCATAGCCATCATAGAAAACATAATGGCGTAAAATGGCGTGCTTACATTAAAATGGGACTCCTTCCCTTTCATGGCCATTAAAGCAATGTATATAATTTCAAAACTCAACAAAACTATAACTGCCCAGCTAAAAAGTTTTATATTAAATGTTGGCAAATACCAGCAATACCAAGCCATAGCCCAAACAAAGGTAAAAGTAGAAAAGGCAAATTTAAACGGCTTGAACCAAGCATTTACTTGGTAAACCTCAACAGATGAGATTTGGGTCAGCCCTAAAAAAAGCAGCGAAAAAACAAAACATAGTATTCCGTACCAAAAAAGCACTTCATTTCTATCTTTAAGTTCAACAATAAAATCTATCATCATTTAATGTTTAAGACTAGCTAAGTTTTTCTTGATTTTCATCATTAAAAAATCTGGTGTTATTCGAGGTAAATTTGAAATAAACCAATTGTTAAATCCTACTATTTTTTTACCTTTTCCATGCAGTAATAATTCAACACCTGCCTTTGCTACCACATCAGCTGGCATTGGTTTATTGGCATTCATGGCATTGGTTTTTCTCATGTTGGGAGTATGGAAAGGAGTTTCTACAGTACCCGGACATAAAGTGGTAACCACCACACCAGTTCCTTCTAATTCGGCTGCTATAGTTTCTGAGAAAGCAAGAACAAAGGATTTAGTTGCAGAATAAACAGCATAATAAGGAAATGGAATAAATGATAACAAAGAGGCCACATTCATTATTTTTCCCGATTTTCTAGCTGCCATATCCTTAGCAAAAAGCTTTGTTAATACGTATAAACTACTAATGTTTAAGTTAATCATATCCATTTCTTCCTCTATGGGTGTTTTTAAAATACTTCCATACGTACCAAAGCCTGCGTTATTTACTAAATGTGAAACAAGAAGACCATCCGAGCGTATATCGTCAAATAAATCTATTGCCTCATGAGGGATAGATAAATCTTTCACATAATAGCGCACATCAATACCATATTTATGAGACAAATCTTGCTTCATTTGGTCTAATTTTCCTGCCCTACGAGCTACTAAAATTAAGGGATACTTTTGAGCTGCCAATTGCAAAGCCATTTCATAGCCAATGCCGGAAGTGGCACCTGTAATTAAGATAAATTCTTTCATATTGATTAATTAGTTTTAGTCCAAATTTCGCTTCTTCCAAACAATGAAACCCCAATAAAACCGCGCACACTCAATTTGTTATATGAAATCAAAGTAAGTGTACACGAATAGGTTTTGCCTTCCCTTGGGTCATAAATAGAGCCGTCTTCCCAGCTGTTTTTTCCTTTGTAAACAAAGCTGCTTAGTAGGTTCAAACCAATTACATTTCTCTGCCTTAATGAGGCATCAGGATTTTTAGTGTCTTTGGTTTCCTCACCTTTTCCCCAAAGAATTTTACCGTAGTACTTTTCGCCACTTCTGTAAATTTGAAACTTGGCATCTTGCTTTTCAGTCATCCAAGTTCCAATAATAGCATCGGCTTCTTTTGTTTGAGCCAAAACATTTACACAACCTATAACTAAGAGTGCAAATAATAAATTGATTGTTTTTTTCATGTTAGTATACTTGTTTTTAAATTGAATTTTCTTTTTGTTCTATAGCTGGAGGTATCAGTTTATACATTACAGGTGTTACTATTCTAGATAAAATAGTTGAACTTATTAAACCTCCAATTAAAACCAAAGCCAATGGAGAAATTTGCGGATTGGGATTAATTGCCAATGGAATTAATCCACCAATTGCCGTTAAGGATGTAAGCACCACCGGTAAAAACCTCAAATCTCCAGCTTGCTCTATTGCCTTATTAAGTTCTACGCCTTCTTCTCGCAATTGATTGGTAAAATCTACCAATAAAATAGAGTTTTTTACTTCAATACCAGCCAAGCCTATAAAGCCAATAATGGCAATAAACGACATAGGATTTCCGCTTAACCACAACATGATTACCCCGCCTATAACACCCAAGGGAATTACAGAAAGTACAATAAGAATACCTTTAAAAGTTTTAAATTGTAAAATAAGAACAGCTATAAAAAGAAAAACCGTGAGAATTATAACGGTTACAAAACCACCACCAAAAGCATCGCCTTCACTTTCTGCCTCACCCGATAATTTATATGAATAAGAAGCTGGCATATTCATAGCCTCTAATTTAGGAACTACCTCTTTAAGCACGTCGTTTGCCAATACCCCCTTTTGGGTAGCGGAAGTAATTTTAACAAACCTGTTTTTGTTAAAGTGATTAATGCATGTTGGTGAGGTTTCAAAATCTATGGTAGCCAACTGACTCAATGGAATAGCAGTGCCAACTGCATTGTTTACAAACAAATTATTGAGTGTTTCTAAATCAGCAAATTTTCCTTTTGGCGCATTTACCACTATCGAAAAATCATCGCCATTATCATTAGTATAAGTACCCATATTAAAACCCGCCACGGCAAGTCGAATGGTTTTATCAATATCGGCTGTAAAAACACCCAAAGTGCGCGCTTTTTCTTTATTGATATTTATTTTAATGTCGGTCTTGAGAGTGTTCAATTCATTGTTTACATAAATAGCACCTTGGCTTGAACGCAAAATGTTTTCAACCTCAAAGGAGAGTTTCCGGAGGGTATCTAAGTTATCTCCCATAACTCTAATGGAGATAGGAGCTTCTATAGGCGGACCTTGTTCAAAGTCTTTAACTTCTATTTTGGCATACGGAAAACCATCAAATTGAGCCCTTAATTCGTCTATAAGTTTTGTTTTTACACTTGGTTTTGCCGCTTTATCAAGTTGTATAAAAACTTGCGCAAAGTCGGCCTTCTCCTCTTGTTGGGGTACATTATAATAAATCTGAGGATTACCCTTGCCTACATTGCTGGTAAAATACTCAATTACAGAATGCTTTCTTAAACTATCTTCTACCATTTTAGTAATTCTATTTCCCTCTTGCAAACTTGTTTGCAATGGCATTTTAATGTTTACCAAAAAGATGGGCTTTTCGGATGCTGGAAAAAGTTTAAAACCAATAACAGGAAACAATATCAAAGAGGCACCAAATAAAGAAAATGAAATAAGCAGTGTTAATATAGGTTTTTGAAGTGCCTTTTTCATCAACTTAGAATAGGTTGCACCTATGGCTCTTTTAAGGAGTCTTAAAAACAGATTACCTTCTGGATTGTGGTGTTCTTTTAAAACCCTGCTGCCTAGAAATGGGACCACCGTTAAAGAAACAATCATAGAAGCAACCACACTCGTAATTACAGCCAAGGGCAAACCCCTCACAAACTCTCCTGGTCCAGCCGGTAAGAAAATTAAAGGCAAGAAAGAAATTACTAGGGTTGCTGTACAACCAATCACTGCAAGCGTTATCTGTTTAGTAGCCTTAATAGCAGCATCCTTCTTAGAATATCCCTCTCGCAACCATCGTTCTATGTTTTCAACTACTACAATACTATCATCAACCAGCAAGCCTAAAGAAACCACTAAACCCACAATACTTAATTGGTTCAGCGAAATACCAAAAGCATTTAAACCCACCAACCCTAAGGCCAGGGATAGTGGAATGGCAATCATAACAACCAAAGAAGCCCGCATACCCAATGGAGCTAGCGTAAAAAGCACCAGAATAATGGCAATTAAAAAGTCGATTCCCAAACCACTTAAACGCAAAGCAACATTCTCTGCTTGGTCAAAGTGTTTAACCAAACTTATATTGCTTGGTAGCGATTTTTGAAAAGCAGTTAAAATGGGTAAATAGCGTTCTTGGGTATTACTAATATTGCTTCCAACTTTTTGAGCGGCATGAACCAAAACACAGCGATGACCATTTAATCTGGTAATGTGCTTTTCGGCTTCATTTCTAAAACCAATTTCAGCAAGGTCTTTTAAATAAATAATCTTCCCATTCTGATTAAAAACAACAGTGCTGGCAACATCCTCTAAACTGGTAAATTTACCACTTGTTTTTACATTGAAAGTTTTGTGTTCAGCCGTAATATTGCCACCCGGTATATTAATAGCTTCACTTTGAATACTACCCAAAACCGCATTTAAAGGAATTTGTAAAGCCGCTAACTTATCTAATTTTAAATCAATTCTAAGCTCTTCTTCTGGTAAGCCAGAAATCCTAACCTTCTTTAAATCAGTTACA
>JAUYMZ010000165.1 GCA_030699355.1 Bacteroidota bacterium
AAGTTTATTTTTGGGGTAAACTGCTAGGGCGAAATTTGTGGTAACCATTCCCTTACTGCGCCAAGCGCCAAAACGTTATGCCCAATGCTATGACGACACAACAGACACAAAACGGACAACGTAAAAATGGTGAGACAATGAAGAATACACTTTTAATTTTAACTGTTACAACCTTAACAGCAGCGTTCGGGGCGACAGCTTTTTACTTTGGGACAGAAAAATCACAAGCCCAAGAAAAACCCAAAACGGCTGACAAAGTGCAGACCGAAGAAGTTCAAATAATTGAACCTACTGACACTACTGTAAAAGAAAAAGCAACAACAAAAACTTTAACGACAGACCCTTTTCAAATTGCAGTTGACGAAATGACTGAAATGCTAAATGGAACAAAGCCATTAAGTTTTAAACGTGCAGTATTCTTGACGGAAAACGCTTACTATGGCGGTAAACTCAACTGGACAGAGTTTTGCAGCGAAATTGACCAAGTGAAAATTAAAATCAATCAAATGATTATTGCCAAAAAATTGCAGAGTTTCAAGACTGCTGGAAATTGGGCAATATTCACTTACATGACAGACAGTATTCCCGAAAACAATTTTCATCCTTACACTTATGACCTTGAAAATTTTATGGGGGACAAGGATTATGAAAGTTTTATGGTTTCGGCATTACTTAAATCAAGAAAAGGCAACTGTCATTCATTACCATTTCTATATAAAATACTTGCAGACGAAGTAAATGTTGAAGCATTTATTGCAACAGCACCAATGCATGTGTTCATCAAACACAAGGACGAAAAACAACAATGGTGGAATTTAGAATTAACAAGCGGAACATTTTCACGGACAAGTTTCATCATGGAAAGTTTCAACGTTTCAGACGCAGGAATGGAAAGCGGACTTTATATGAAACCGTTATCAGACAGAGAAAGCGTTGCACTTTGCCTAAACGACCTTTTAGTATATTACGACAAGAAAACAGGAATTTACTATGACGACTTTGTTTATAAAGCATTCACAACTGGACTTAAAGTTTACCCAAACAGTCTATTGCAACTAACTAAAGTAGATTACCAAAAATACAAACTTGACAAGGCAATGGAAAAGAAAGGGCTGAAAGATTACAGTAAAATAAAAACTTACCCCGACCTTGTGAAACTTGAAAAAGAATTAAAGATAACCAAAGATTACATTGCTAAAATCGGTTACAGTTCATTGACACCTGAACAATACCGAGAAAAAGTAATGCAAATCAAAAATGAATCAACCCAAGCAAAAAATTAATAAATTTGATAACTTCTAATTCAAACAAGATGAAATCAGCAATCAAAACATTTTTAGTAGTTGTGGCTGTCGCCACAACTACTCATATCGCCATTGCTCAAACGCCTTATGACGATTTTGCCCCAAGTAGTAAGAAGAAAGAAATGTTGAAGCTACCTGAAAGTGTTTATAAACTGCGAAATAAAGACACTACAAGCAATATTAAGTATATTGTTTTTGATAAAGAGAATTTAACCCTTTCTTATCTTGGCAAGAATGATAGCACCCTAAATATTTTTGCCCTCAAAGCAACTGAGTTTAAATGGTGGTCAGTTGACCCTATGGCTAAAAAGTATCCTTCATCTTCACCTTACAATTATGTTGATGGTAATCCAATTACACGAACAGATCCTAATGGTGCAGATTGGTTTAAAGACGACAACGGAAATACTCAGTGGCATGATAACACTTCTCAAGGTTTCTCAGATAAGAATAAAGTCTCTTGGACTAACATAGGCACAGAAATGTTAGAGTTTAGTGGTGATAAATTAACTTATAGTTGGCAGACATCTGATAAAAATGGGAAGTTACAAGTAAATTCAATGTCCTTTAATGCTGTTGCAGGGAGAGCGGACAATCAAAGTGGCACTCCGACATTTAATTATTCAGAGGATAATCAGAAAAAAGGTGGTATTGGAGGCTTGCCAAGTGGATTATATTACATTAACAAATCAGAACTACAACTAATAGCAGATAGAAGCACATATGATGCAATGAAGGGAGTTGTAGGTGGCGGTTCTTGGCCAGGTGGAGAAAACTCATGGGGAAGACAAAGATGGTGGTTAAAAACAGATGATAAAACAACAAGTGATAAATTAGCAGAATATAATCGAAGTGGATTTACAATTCATGGAGGAGGAACTTGGGGAAGTGCTGGTTGTGTAGATTTAGCAAATGGAATGACGGATTTTACGAGGGAGATAATGAGTAGATTTGGAGAAAAAGTTTACCTGAAAGTTGATTATACTACTCCTGTTTTAAAGTTACTTTCAACAGACGGAAATACATGGCAAACAAGATAAATAAAATTATAAAAATCATTGGGTTTGCTATATCAGGGTTATGTTTATTAATTAACATCCCTGACTTAATTACTGTTTTGAGAAATTCAAACAATTATCCATTTCATGTTCAAAGGTTTTCGTTTGCATCATTTGACTTCTTTTCTTGGTATTCTTACGACATTTATCATTCCAAAGAGACATATATTATTCACTCAATATTGACAATTTTATTTTCACTAGCAGTAATTTATGCAGGGACAATGAATCGTCAACGATTATTTTATTTCATGACTGCATTAACAATACTGTTCCTAATTTATCCAATTCTTCACGTTGAATAGTGGACAAAGCGAAGGAAGCACTGGGCATAACAGATAGGGTTTCGTTGGGCTCGAAGAGCCAACAATGAACCCTGTGTTGAACGGAACCACGCTCAGGCTTGGGGCTTTTTTTAGTTATGCATTTTGCGTCTAGATTTCTGTAACGCTATTGATTTTTTATAGGCTTGG
>JAUYMZ010000084.1 GCA_030699355.1 Bacteroidota bacterium
GCTTTTCATTGAGCGAAGCCAGCATACAATTGGCAGAAAAAGTAGATCAACCTTTCTATGTAAAAGTATATTTGGCGGGTGAGTTTCCGGCGGGCTTTAAGAGATTAAGCAGCAGCACCAAAGAAATGCTCGACGAGTTTAGCGCATACAGCAATGGCAATATTCAGTACGAATTTATTGACCCCTTTGCCAATGCCGATGCTAAGAAAATGGAAGACATTATTTTGGAACTGGGAAATAAAGGATTACAACCAACCAATGTACAGATTAAAAAAGAAGACGAGTTTGCCCAAAAAATTATTATTCCGGGAGCTATCGCTTATTACAAAACCAAGGAGTTTCCTATCAATTTATTGAAGAATCAATTTGGCCAAAATCCGGAGGAAGTTATTAATAGCTCTATCGAATTATTGGAATACGAAATTGCCAATACCCTACGCAAAGCCACCCAAGAAAAGAGCAAGAAGATTGCCATTATAGAAGACCATGGGGAGTTGGGAAGATGGGATTTAGCTGAAGCACAAGCCATGTTGAGTCAGTTTTACGAAGTAGAAAGATTGCCTTTATCTATCCAAGTGCCACAACGCTTATTTGATTTTGCCGGCATTATCATTGCCAAACCTACCCAAGAAATAAGCGAATTTGACAAGTTTAAAATAGACCAATACATTATGCATGGCGGCAAGGTTCTTTGGTTAGTAGAATCGCAATTGGCCAGCATGGATAGTTTGCAAAGAGAAAACCTATTTGTGAGCACCACTTACCCAACCCACATAGACGATATGTTGTTTAAATACGGCGTGCGCATAAACAGCAATATCATTCAAGACTTGCAATGCAATGGTATACCCATTTTAAGTGGCATGAAAGATGGAGTGCCGCAACAAAAATTGTTGCCATGGCCCTTTTACCCTGTGGCGCCCGGTGTAGGCAACCACCCTATTGTAAAAGGGGTTGAACCCATTTGGTTTCAATTTGCCTCCTCTATTGATACTTTGTCTAATCCAGCTATTAAGAAAACGGTTTTGGTTCAATCCTCTCCTTACAGCAGGGTTTTGAGCGCACCCGTAAGAGTAGACTTAAACACTGCTAGATTAGATTTACAACCCGAAATGTTTAGAAGAAATAGCAATGGGAACTTTATTATGGGCGTGTTGTTAGAAGGAACTTTCACCTCTAATTTTCAATACAGATACGATGCCAGTAAAACACCCGAATTGCCTTTTAAAGACCAAGTAGCAAACAATAAAATGATTGTGATATCGGACGGAGATGTGATACGCAACCAATTTAAAAAATCTACCGGAGAAGTATTTCCATTGGGATATGATAGGTATACGAGAGAAACATTTGGCAATAAAAAGTTTATTCAGAATTGCATAGATTATCTGTGCGACGATAGTGGTATTATTGAAGTACGAGCCAAAGAAATTCAATTGAGAATGCTTGATAAAGGCAAGGTAAAAAAAGACCGTAATTTTTGGATTGCCATTAATATTGGACTACCCATTTTACTTATTATCATATTTGGTTTGAGCAATCATTATATTAGAAAAAGAAAATACGCATAATACATATGAATAAGCAAACTAAAATACTACTTATACTTTTGGTTATAATTGGTTCGGCCTATTATTTGGTTTCTAAAAAACCATGGAGAACAAGCGAAAAAGCGGCTGATGCTTTCTCGGTGCAGGATACAGCAGCTATTAGTAAAATCTTTATGGCCAATAAAAGAGGCGAAAAAGTATTGCTAGAAAGACTGCCTAATAATGATTGGGTAGTAAATGGAAAGGTACCGGCCGACTTCCCTAAAATTAATTTGCTATTGAGTACGCTTAAGCAAATGCAAATACAAATGCCGATACCGGCATCTATGCACAATACAGCCATTGCAATTTTGGCCTCACGGGGAATAAAAACCGAAATTTATGCAGGAGAAAATCTTGTAAAAACCATTTATGTAGGCAGCGAAACCCCAGATAAAACGGGCACATTTATGTTACTTGAAGGCGAAGATGATGTTTATTCAGTGCACATTCCGGGCTTTGTGGGCTACCTTACTCCCCGCTTTTTTATAACCGAAATAAAATGGAGAAACAAACTCGTTTTTAATTACCAAGCACCAGAAATTGCCAAGCTTCAAATAACTTATTTTCAAAACCAAGCCGAATCTTTTAGTTACGAAAAAGAGGTATTTAACCAAGCATTTAGCATCAAAAACGCTCAGGGCAATTTGGTTCAAGCCGATACACAGCAGGTAAAAGTATTGCTGCACTCGTTTCAAGAAAAATACGTAGAAGGCTACTACGATGATAGCACTTTTACCCCCACAGAACGCGATTCATTATTTCAGCGCAATGCATACTGCCAAATTAAATTAGAAACAACTTTGGGAAAATCTCAAAACTTAACGTTCTATGAAAAACCCATAGGCGATAGAACCAAAGAACGCTACGATGAGCAAGGAAATGAATTGCCGGTGGATCCAGAGAAATTTTATGTTAAAATAGATGAAATCCCTCAAATTGCCTCCATACAAGAATATGTTTTTAGAAATATTTTAACTAAAATGAGTCGATTGCAAAAGCGATAAATGGCAAGGCAGGTTTATAAATCAAGGAATTAGGCATACATTTGCCAACAAGATGGAAATTTGGATTATTATTATATCAAGCATTCTTTTTTCGGCCTTTTTTGCAGGGATGGAAATTGCGTTTATTTCTGCCAATAAACTCTTAATAGAACTAAAGCACAAACAAGGTAGCACTTACGCAAACCTCCTCTCACCTTTTTTGGCCAACCCATCTAAATTTATAAGTACCACCCTTATTGGCAACAATATTGGATTGGTTGTGTATGGTATTTATATGGCCAAATTGCTGAACCCACACCTGCTAGTTTGGATTCCTGCTTTATCTAATAGTGTCTTTTTAAAATTAACCATGCAAACCATTATTTCTACCCTTATTGTTTTGGTAACTGCAGAGTTTTTGCCAAAGGTATTGTTTAGGATAAACCCAGATAATTTACTCAAAGTACTGGTATTTCCGTTTATGATTTTCTATTATTTATTTTGGCCAGTAGTGATTTTTATAACTTGGCTATCAAAAAGCATTTTAAGTAAATTAAGTGGAGATCAATTTAAAGAAAGCACACCCGCTTTTAGCAAGGTAGATTTAGACCAATACATAGATCAAATAAACGACCAAGATTTGCCCAATGATGCAGAAGTAGACACCGAAATTTTTAAAAATGCCCTAGATTTTAGCAATATAAAAGTACGCGAATGTTTGGTGCCTAGAACAGAGTTGGTGGCCATGGAAATGCAATCTAGCATTGAGCAACTTTACCAAAAATTTATAGAAACAGGCTTAAGTAAAATTTTAATTTATAAAGAAGACCCCGACCAAATTATTGGGTACGTGCACCAAAAAGAAATGTTTAAAAAGCCGCAAACTACCCAAAGCATTATTATACCCATAGAAATTGCCACCGAAACCATGAGCATCATGGATTTACTTAATAAGTTTATTCGCAACAGAAAAAGCTTGGCATTGGTTGTAGATGAGCTTGGAAGTACCGCTGGAATTATAACCATTGAGGATATTTTAGAAGAGGTTTTTGGCGAAATTGAAGACGAACATGATGTGGAAGATTTGCTTGAAGAGCAAATGAATGAAAATGAGTTTAGGTTCTCTGCTCGTCAGGAAATAAGCTACCTTAACAATGAATACGATTTAAACATTCCGGAAGGAGATTACCATACCTTGGGAGGCTATATTTTAACCCGCCACGAGAACATTCCAAGTAAAGGAGATAAGATTTTACTCGACAATTTTGAGCTTAGCATTGAGCAAATTGAAAATGCCAGAATTGAAAGTATCACCCTTAGAATTTTAAACAAAGAAAGCGATTAAGCCAAGCTTATAATATTGCTTTTGTTTCCATTAAAATCCACCCTATCCCCCATTTTTTTCCCCATTAACAACTTCGCAATGGGCGAAACGGGCGAAATTACCATCACCTTTTCTTGGTTTAACATTACCGGACCTAATGCTACGGCTATCCAATAATAAAACTTTTCGGTTTGAACCAAAGACCCTAATTCTACCTGTTTGGCTATTATGGATAAATCTATCTTTAGTAAGTTTCTGAAATCTGTTTGCAGACTAGCAAGTCGTTTAGCATGCATATCTCTATCTAACTGACCCATTGCCCTACCTGTTTCATATTTATCTCCCATACTGCTTTTTTCATTGCTATTAGCAGATTCTTGTGCGGCCTTCATAGCAGTTTCAGCCTCATTCATTTTTTGTTGCAACAGTTGAAAACAAGTATTTGCTAAATCCATTTTATCCATAGCCGCGAAGATAGTAAATCTTTTAAAACGGTTTACTCCACTCAAAACACCCCCCAAATGGGTAGTAATGGAATTCCTCTAACAAGCTGCCTTGGTAGTGGACGATGAATAAATTATCGGTGCGGACTATCATTTTTTAGGGGAGAAGTTTTAAGGGTTAAGTATTAAGTGTTAAGTATTAAGTGTTAGGTATTAAGTTTTAAGTGTTAAGTGTTAAGTGATTTTGCGCCATGAAGCAATGATAGGAATTTTTGTTTTAAAACAATACTTTCTACCAGAAAGAATGAGGTTCCTCCCTGCGGTCGGAATGACCGGCATTCACGCATTTTTAAGGC
>JAUYMZ010000166.1 GCA_030699355.1 Bacteroidota bacterium
CCAAGCCTATAAAAAATCAATAGCGTTACAGAAATCTAGACGCAAAATGCATAACTAAAAAAAGCCCCAAGCCTGAGCGTGGTTCCGTTCAACACAGGGTTCATTGTTGGCTCTTCGAGCCCAACGAAACCCTATCTGTTAGCGGTAGTAATTCTATCTTGTCTCACTCGTTTTTACAATTATGTTTCTCGAAATTTCATATACAAGAGCCATTTCAATATTTAATCTGAAAACGTTTTCAGCAGTATGAACAAAAGGAATGGCTTTTGTCTCGTCAAAGTCAGGATTTGAATGAACAATAGAACACCTAATGGCGTAAACTCTGTTTGTCAGTGATTGATAAAATGTAGTTTCATTTGTAAAATCAAGAGCTGGTATTTTTAAAGGCTTTGAGCAATTAAAAGTTTGTTCTTGCTTAAAATGAGCCATTAGTTCTATTGTTTCTAGATATTCTTGAAAATCTGTCAGGCTGATAAATTGTTGCAAAACACGAGTAAGTTTAATCTTATCAGTAAGGTGTTTTTCATTTTCTTTTTTGAAAATGTTTATTGCTTGATTGATGTAGTTGTCCGTCTTTAAATGAAAATCCGGTTTGAGGAGTAAGTGTTTCACCTGTTCCGCTACAACAAAATAAGCACTCTTGTCTGAGAAATATTCTATTATGTGAAAGTAGCAAAGATACTTAAATGGGATGTGGTCAACCTTGTCTGCGAGATGGTAATATTGAATTAGTTCTTGTATGTATTTCTTGTATGTAAAATTAATTGAGTGATTAGGAATTGGTGAAGAGGGTCTTTTAAGTCGAGGAATTCGTCTGTTCAAGCTATTTAACTCCATTGGTTCAAACGCTATGTTGAAACTGTATTCAAAGTCAAAAAGCACAGAGTTAAGAATATTTCGTAAATCCATATTAATTCCGTCTGGTGAAGAACGCTTGTAATTTTCAATAGTTAGAACATGATTTCTTCTGCTAGGTCCAAATCGATTTAAAAAATTATTGAAGTATATAGACGGCAAATCTTCAGAAATGCTGTCCAATGTAATTTTCAGTTCATTTTTAAAGTAATTTAAAGTTATATCAAACTTTTGTTTCCTTATTTGATAAGGTAAGTATCTATTGTTTATGGGAGATAAAATAATCTCATATTTGTCGTCATACTTAACGCCCAAATATTCATCCAACAATACTGGTTCTAATGTTAGAACTGAAATTAATTCATCAACCTGCTCCTCCCTGGTTAGCGTAATTGATATGTTTTTGTTTCCATTGAAATTGGTGATAGTGTAGTAAACATCAACACCTGGAATTTCTCCCTCTTCAACAAACAATTCCTCTTCTTCTATTCTGTCAACTTTCAAATACTTGAATTTCTCCTTTAACTCATCAATTTTATTATCCATAGGTCATGTTGTTTTATTATTACCGCTAACGTTTTGGCGCTTGGCGCAGTAAGGGAATGGTTACCACAAATTTCGCCCTAGCAGTTTACCCCAAAAATAAACTTTTCTGCCGTTTTTTTTCCTTTTTATTCCAAGGCCCTTATTGCGTCCAAACGCCTGTTAGCAGCAGCAATTCTTTCAGCATCCAACACTTGCATGTCCACCAATTGGTTTTACTACTTCTCCATTGTCAGCAGGTCTTGACAAATAAATTGTCGGACTTGTTGCATTGTAATGTCTTGAAGTATCAATTATCAAATCTAAAATTCCATCTCCGTCAATGTCGCCTGCAAAAATTAAGTTTATCATTTGGTCGTCAAAATTAGGTTGGGCGACAAGAAGGCTGGTTTTTTCTTGTCCATTGATTCTAGCCGTCAAATAAAGTTTGTAATTCCAAACATCAAACCATTCTGGGTCGTCTTGCACTTTCTTTTTCCCTCCTGTCGCAAATATTTTATAGTCAATACCTAAATAGTTAATTCGCAGAGTGTCGCCAGGAAATACTTTTTCTTTTGATAAATTGGCTTCTTGCACATTATGAGGTGTCAAAAATTTTGAAACCTCAATTAAAATAATTGAAGTGTCTTTGTTTATTGTTTGAACTTCCCAACCAGTTTTTTCATTTTCATTCTCGTCCACAATTTGGTCATAAACTCTTTTTGTTTTCAGTTTAGTTTCTTGAAGGTAAAAACCTTTATTGCTTTTAAAAAGTCCGAACCATTTTTCTTTGTCTGCACTTTCCCAAACTTCGTCATCGTGAAACGTTCCAACTGTCAAAACTTTGGTCGTAAAAAGGCTGTCAATAGGAAAATAAGAGTAGTCGTAAGAAACAGTGTCGATTTCAATTACATTTGAGCCTTCAATAGCACTCGATAAAGTGTCCACCGTTGAAGTTTTATTTAAAAGATTGTTCTGTCTGCTCGAATTGTTGCAAGCTGTCAGGCCGAAAACTGCAAATGTCAATGCTAATATTTTCTGTTTCAATGTCGTCATATTGTTGCTACTAACGTTTTGGCGCTTGGCGCAGTAAGGGAATGGTTACCACAAATTTCGCCCTAGCAGTTTACCCCAAAAATAAACTTTTCTGCCGTTTCTTTTCCCTTTTTATTCAAAGGCCCTTATTGCGTCCAAACGCCTGTTACCAGCAGTGTTTCTTTCGTCCGTTGTTGTCATTCGTTATTTTTATTGTCAGTCCGTTTGTGATTTAATCTTTACTCTCTTATAAAGTTTCCCAAAATCTCTTGGTCATAATCATAACCATTTTCATTAGGAAATTTGCCTTTCAAGTCAGGAAATACTAACTGAATATATTCATAATTACGTTTACCATAGTGTCTAATTGATGAAAGAACGTAGTCAGATAGTTGCTCATTTTTTACTTGAATAAAAACAACTGGAAACCTGTCTGTAAAATCTTTTAATGTTTGATTTATTGGAACATCGTTGAGCTTATAATTGTCAACATATTTTTTTATCAACTCGCCTGAAAGGTTAGGTCCTAGGCCAGAAATAAATATTTCGGGAATTTTAAAATTGTCGAACACTCCTGTCGAGTATGAGAAAGGCGTAAAATTTGTCTCCTCTAAAACTGCGGTTATATGGTATCCCGTTTTTGCAATATTTTCATCAACTATCTTGAAATATTTTTGCTTTTTATCTTGTTCTTCCATGTGTCGTGATTGTGTGGTCTAACATTGCTGGTAACGTTTTGGTGCCTTGCGCAGTTGCCGCATGAGGAGGCGTCAACATGAAGCAAGATAAAAACATTCTGGGCAAAAACAAAATAGCCAATTAGAACTAAGTCGGCAATTGCGCAAGACACCTGTTGTGTGCTGTATTTATTGTCTTTTTATTTTCAAGTAGTCTACTAAAATTGCTGATTCTGATGAGGTGAAAAGTCTTAAGTCATTCCATGAACTTGTTTTAGTCTTAAAGGTTCCATTACCAATTTTTTTGTCATTTATTTTCATTATAAATTCCATATCATTAATAATAATTGAAAGTTCTATTGGGTCTGATAATGATATTTCTAAGTTTTTTGCTAGTAAATTTTTGTATTTTTCGCTGTTGTAGTCATACTCGGAAACAATTAAATCTCCATTAGTATATATTATAAACAGATATTCTATGGTCGGACTGTATAAGATTAAACCAAAATGGGTTTTTTCTTTCGATATATCGCTAGTTTTTATTGAAGTTTTAATTTCGTACTGCTTTGGAAGTCCATAAAGATACCAATCTGCTTTGCTTCCAGAGCTAGAACGCGCAGATGAAGTATCTTTTGAATGAATATAATACTCACCGTTTTTAATTTCTAAAAAATGAAAGTCTGTTTGCTCTTCAATCCATCCAATTTCGTTTGTTTCGAATTCCTCGTAAAGTATATAGTTGTCCTCTTTATTTGAAATACAAGAATTCAAGAGATTTATTACAATTAACACTAAAAATGATTTGAATAATTTGTCAGTCTTCATACTTATGTTTGTTAATAATATTGCACACAACGTTTTGGTGCCTTGCGCAGTTGCCGCTTAAGGAGGCGTCAACATGAAGCAAGATAAAAACATTCTGGGCAAAAACAAAATAGCCAATTAGCACTATGTCGGCAATTGCGCAAGACACCTGTTATGCCTTCGCCCTTCTTTTTCAGTATTCATTTTGGTTGTCATTTTAGTTGTCTCGTTTTTGTGAGTTTTACAATCCTAATAAACGAAAATATTTGTCCGCTTATAAAAATAAAAAAGAAAGTCAAGATTGTGGGAACAATAAATGGAGGGTCATTTGTCTTGTCACTAAGCATTACAGCAATTGGTATCATTTGAAAAATTGTCAAACCGATTAAAAGTGTCCAGTAAAACATAAGTTCATTTTTTTGTCTAATGGATTTAATTGTCGCTGTTAACAGGAGAAGCGTCGGAATTGCATAAACCAATGTCCTAAGTCGTGATTTCATTATCTCTGCTGCATACCTTGTTCCATCGTCAGCCCAATCTTCTGTAACTGCTCTGTCACTCACGTCAGCAGGTGTCCCCATAAAAAGGTCACCAAGCCAAAAAACTAGAATAAGTCCAAGTGTCAGAGTGAATAATATTTGAAATATTTTTGACAATTTACCCAAAAGTCGCAAGTTAATTTGGTAAAAGCAAATTTTAATTTTGGATTATTACCAATCTAGTTTAATTGAAATTT
>JAUYMZ010000167.1 GCA_030699355.1 Bacteroidota bacterium
GTTTGAAGACGCCAACGGCAACGTGTATGGCTTAGAAGATTATAATTTTGCCTTCCGCAACTACGATGCGCAAATAGGCCGTTGGTTACAACCCGATCCCTTAATGCAGCACCCCTCACCGTATTTGGCCATGAGCAATAACCCGGTTTCGTTTACGGATCCGTTGGGGTTGTGGGATGACCCAATTATAAATTCAAGAGGAGAATTAGTTGGTGATGATGGATTAAATAATGGTAAATATTACATGCTTGACCATATTATTTCAGTTGAGGATAATATCAATAATAAAATATACCAAACATATCATGTGCATGAAATAAGCAGAGGTGAATATTATTCCAAAAAGATTTCTTATGCTGGTGGTATGATTATGATGAGTGCCAATGGTGGCTATAAACAAATGGGTGAGGCATACGGAGAACAAACTGCCTGGTATAATGTAAACCATTTTAATTGGGTGCAGGGGTTAATTGTCAATAAAAGTTCTGAAACACCCTGGATGTTTTCGGCAATTAGTCAGTTAGGGCAAAAGGAAGCAACAAATAATAATGATGGTGCAAATGTGCTAAAATTTCAAAAATCAGCTGGATTAAAATCAGGTGATCCATGGTGCGGAGCTTTTGTTAATTGGTCGTTGTCAGACGCTAAAGTTAAAGGCATGAAAGGACCTGGAAGGGCATTGAATTGGAGGGGATATGGGGAAGTCTTACATAAGCCAGCTTATGGAAGTATCGGTACATTAAAAAGGCCAGGTGGAGGCCATGTTGGTTTTGTTGCTGGATTTGATGCCGGAAGGCCTGGTTGGGTTATTATGATAGGTGGAAATCAGTCTAATAGCGTGTCCTATCAATCTTTTCCTATTAATATTATGCAATTTAATTATCCAAAAGGTTTTTCACCAGGATATAACCTGCCTAAATTGTCTGGATACCCTCGTGGAGTTAGAATGCAATAAACATATAAATTAAAAGAAAAATGAAAAATTTTAAATTGTTTTTAGTAATTGTTGTTTTAGTTTTTTTAGGTTGTACAAGGAATTCCTCAGAAACTAAGCAGAAAAAAAATACGGTGGTAGAAAGTACAAGTTATCAAACGCAAAATAGTAAACAAAAGTTAGATACAATTGATTATGACTTTAGTTATGTTTTTTCAAATGATACTATTTGCCAATTCATTAGCATCGAAATATTAGATAAAAGCAAAAACAACGATGATATTCCAAAAAAGTTAGACTTTAAATTAGTGTTGAAAAATAAGTTACAGAAAAAGCGTCTTGAAATAAAAGGTATTGCATCATTAACAAGTCCTAATGAGTCATTCTTAGATGATAGTGAACCTGAAGATGGGTCTTATTTTGCCGCTGATTATAACAAAAATAATTCTGGATATATCATAAATATTTCATTAGACATTGAAAATTATGAAGCTTGTGCAGTTTCATTAAAAGCAGATTCAGATCTTAATTTAAAAGATTTTATAAATCCTAAAAAGATTTAACCAGATTATAATGTATTGAA
>JAUYMZ010000169.1 GCA_030699355.1 Bacteroidota bacterium
CCTGCATACGGCGCTCAAAGCGACGATAAAGTTCTTCAAAGCCTTGTATCTCCCTACAGGCTTTTCCCAACAATGTAATTTAATTGATTGATGGTAATGTGCTTATTTTATTCATTCAGAAAAGTAGCACTATTCAACAAAATTACTATATTTGATAAGCCCCACGCCTGAGCGTGGTTTAGTTCAACAGGTGTCTTGCGCAATTGCCGACTTAGTGCTAATTGGCTATTTTGTTTTTGCCCAGAATGTTTTTATCTTGCTTCATGTTGACGCCTCCTCATGCGGCAACTGCGCAAGGCACCAAAACGTTATAAGCCATTTTAAGACAACACAACATTAACCGACATACAAACATAAAATATGAATATTGGCGACACAATTGACGGAAAATATTTAATCCTTGAAGAAATTGGCGAAGGTGGAATGGGTAAAGTTTTCAAGGTCCAGCAAGGAGACAATTTATTTGCTTTAAAAGTATGCCTTGACAAAGACGAAGAAAGTATAAAAAGATTTAGACGTGAAGTTCGCTTGATGGCAAGTATTAAGCACGACAACGTAATTGAAGTTCTTGCTGAAAATTTAGATGGTGCAATTCCATACTTTGTGATGCCACTTTGCAAGTTCTCCATTGATAAAAAACTTGATAAACTTCAAGCAAATCAAGAACTAGCAATTGATATACTACTTCAAGTCTGCAATGGCATTAATGCAATACACTTATCAGGTATCATTCACCGTGACATTAAACCCAAAAACATTTTAATAAGCACCGACAATAAAGTAAAAATTAGTGATTTAGGACTTGGTAAATTTAAAGACCGTGACAGTACAATATTAACAAGTTCGAATGTTTATATGGGAACACAGGGTTTCATTCCGCCAGAATTTTTCAAATCTGGCGGCACAAAAAATGCAAATGTGAAAAGTGACATTTACCAACTTGGTAAAACCATTTATAATGTATTCACAAATAGAAATCCAACACTAATTGAAAAAGACATTTTACCTGGCGGACTTCTTTATATAATTCAAAAGTGCATTGCAGACAACCCTGAAAATCGGTATAAGTCAGTTGGAGAACTTGAAAATGCTTTGAATAACTATTTACTCTCACTTAAACCACAAGCCAATCCGACAAATGCTTACGAGAATTTAATAAACATTGCCAAGGATAATTTAAAAGTAAATCAATATGACAAGGACAATGTTGAAGACATAGTAAAAACTCTATTTAATTTCAAAGACGACCCTGAAACTTTCTTCAAGAAATTCAATGATATTCCAAAACAAATACTAGAAATAATTGCAGCAAATTTTCCAGCACTTTGCAACGACCTTATAGAAGTTTATAGTGCTACGACTGAAATATACTTTAGAGAATCGAGAATTGACTTTTCAGAAGCCGAACTCGTTGCTAATGCAATGAATAGATTTTTTAAAGGAAGTAAAGATTTAGAAACAAAGATAAAGGCAATGCGAATGACATTATTTGCCTCAGTTTATTGCAACAGATACAACGCAATGGAAGTGTTTGATTTGATGCTACAGGAGACTAAAAACGACCAAGATGCAGTTGCCGTTGTTGAAATGTTAAAGGACAACATGGACTCTTATGAATACATTGCTGACAGAGTGCCTTCAACAAAACTTCACCCATTAATTCAAGCTTTACAACTCGAAATTAAACAACGGAAAGAAGAAGAAAATGCAAAACGTAATGCTGATATGGCAGATTGGTAAAATCCCTCAATTTTAAAAAGGTGACTAAAAAGGAAAATTCAAATAATTCAATAATCCCTATTGGCTCGACTGGTTTAGTTAGAGTTGGAAATTCTATTGAAATAACAAGTAAAATAATAAGGGAGCACGAAGAAAGAATAATCAATAAACTTTTCCCAACGACAAAAATTGGAAGCCAAATTTGGATGACCAATAACTTGGATGTCGATTGTTATGCTAATGGTGACCAGATACCTGAAGTTCAAAATCCAATAGAATGGGAAAATCTTAAAACTGGGGCCTGGTGCTATTATAATAACAATCCTGAAGACGGAAAACGATTAGGGAAGATATATAATTGGTACGCATTGAATGACCCTCGTGGGCTTGCTCCTGAAGGATTTAAGATAGCAAGCATAGAAGATTGGAAAGTTCTATTTGATTTTCTAGGTGAGAATATTGCTGGTTACAAACTCAAATCAATCTCAGGTTGGAAGGAAAATGGAAACGGAAGTAATGAATTTGAAATGAATATTTTACCTGCTGGTTATAGAATGTACAACATATTCATTGGTAAAGATGATTACACTCATATTTGGACATCAACGGAAAAAAATGAAAATTCTGCTGTTTTTGTAAACTTTAACCACTACGGTGACAATGTTTTCTCAAGTGATACTTTCAAATACACTGGTTCATATGTAAGATGTCTTAAACTTCAATAAATGCAAACAGAAGCAGTATTTGAAAATATAGCTGAAAGAATTCAGCAAGAAATAAGCAAAGCACAGAAATCTGTTTTTATTGCAGTTGCTTGGTTTACCAACAAAAACCTTTTCAATGAATTAGTAAATAAAGCAAGAAACGGTTGCACCGTTTCTCTCATTATTTCTAACGACAATATAAACCTTAATTCATCAATTGATTTTGACCAGTTGATTACTGCCAAATCAAAAGTTTATAAAATTGGTAACGGTGATACAGAATTAATGCATAATAAATTTTGTGTCATTGATTATAGCACAGTCATTACAGGTTCATACAATTGGAGCTATAAAGCAGAAAGTAACTTTGAGAACGTAATAATTACAAGTAATGACACAACATTAGCTGAACAGTTCATTTCTGAATTCAATAATATTCGAAGACAATACTATCCAGATACAGTAAATGAAGAAATTGTTTTTCCATTAAACAAAATAATTAAACGCCTAGAAATTCTCAAAAACTACATACTGCTTGAAGATATTGAAGAATTAAACAAAGAAAGCTCGAAACTCAAGGAGTATGATTTCAATTCTGATTTGCAACACATTATTGAAGATATTGGCAAAGAAGAATTTAGTTCGGCAATTAATAAAATTCAAATTTTCATTTCCAAAAATCAACAGCTTTCAATTTGGACTGACCCCGAAATTGCAGCTCTTAAATTAGAAATTAAGAATTTAGAAAACCAACTTAACGGCTTTGACAATGAAAAGATAGAACTTGAAAAATTACTTTCGGAATTTCAACATCGACATACGATTGAATTAGGAGAAATTATTCTTGACATCTTGAAGTTGCGTAAACTAAAATTCAAATCAGACAAATCAAAGTTTGAAGAAGCCGAAAATGACGAAAGGCAGTATCGTGAACAGGTTAACACCGAAAAGGAAAAGGAAATCTTTGAATTAACGGACGAGCAAAAATTAGAACTGAAAAAGAAATTTAGGAAGGCCACAGTTTTATGCCATCCTGACAAAGTAGCGGATGAATTTAAGGAAGCAGCCCAAAGAATATTTATTGAGTTAAAACAAGCGTATGATGCAAATGACTTGAAAAAGGTAACTGAGATACTTGATGACCTTGAAAAAGGAAATTTCTTCAAAACAAAATCGGAGACAGTTCAAGAAAAAGATTTGTTGAAAGCGGCTATTGCTAAACTGAAAAGACAGATAAATATTCTTGAAAGAGAAATCATCACAATAAAAGAAAGCGACACTTTTAAAACAGTAATCAACATTGAAGATTGGGACGACTATTTTCAAAGAACTAAAGAGAAATTGCAGAGAGAACTTGAAGAATTACAACTTGAAATTGAAGCTTGACATTATGAAGAATGAAAGAAAAACGGCTTATAACAGATAGGGTTTCGTTGGGCTCGTAGAGCCAACAATGAACCCTGTGTTGAACGGAACCACGCTCAGGTTTGGGGCTTTTTTTAGTTATGCATTTTGCGTCTAGATTTCTGTAACGCTATTGATTTTTTATAGGCTTGG
>JAUYMZ010000086.1 GCA_030699355.1 Bacteroidota bacterium
ATGAGCTTGTGCCTCAAGTAATAGCCTTGTTGAACAATAAAGATAAGCAGTTTGCCTTGAGTAGTAATATTTCAAAATTGGCCATACCCAATGCTGCTGAATTAATTGTGGACGAATTATTAAAATTGAATCACGTATGAATTTAGCTACTATAAAATATGCCTATTTTCTAGGAATTGGTGGAATTGGCATGAGTGCCATTGCCCGTTATTTTAACCATATTGGCGTGCAAGTTTGGGGATACGATAAAACAGAAACTCCCCTTACGCAAAAATTGGTAGAGGAGGGGATGCAAATTCATTATACAGATGATGTGGCTTTCCCTGCTTCTTTGCCCCTAAATACAAATAATACCTTGGTAGTTTTAACGCCAGCTATTCCAAAAGACCACCAAGAATGGGCTTGGTTTAAAGCTGCTCGTTATACTATTTTAAAACGCGCCGAAGTATTGGGTATTTTAAGTGAAGCATCTTTAACCATTGGCGTTGCAGGCACACATGGTAAAACCACTACTTCCACTTTATTGGCTCATATCCTTACCCAAAGTGCCGTAAAATGCAATGCTTTTTTAGGCGGAATTGCAACCAATTATGCCAGTAATTTATTGTTGCATCCGCAGGCTAATACTTTACAAGTGAGTGAACAGTATACGGTAGTAGAGGCAGATGAATTTGATAGGTCGTTTTTAACCCTCGCGCCTTTTTATGCTGTGATTACTTCCACCGACGCCGATCACTTGGATATCTATGGCGAGCATAGTGCCATGGAAGAATCATTCTTGGCTTATGCCAACAAACTTCGTGAAAATGGCACCTTGCTGGTAAAACATGGTTTGGATATTGTGGGCAAACTTTCGGGTAATTTTAAAACATATGGTCTGAACCCAAAGGCTCAAATTTATGCGGAAAATATTCGGATTAACGAGGCAGAACATATTTTTGATTTATGTATGGAAGGTAAAATCATCGCAGATTTATCGCTCGGAATTCCAGGATTACATAATGTAGAAAATGCCGTTGCAGCATCAGCTATTGCTCTTATGTGTGGTGTTACAGAAGTTGAGTTGAGAGCTGCGTTGATTTCTTTTAAGGGAGTAAAACGAAGATTTGAATACCGTATCAAAAGCAAAGAAAGGGTGTTTATAGACGATTATGCCCATCACCCGGAAGAGATTAAAGCCATTTTAGGGTCAGTCAAAAGAATGTACCCCAATCAGAAATTGGTGGTAGCTTTTCAACCCCATTTGTTTAGTAGAACGCGCGATTTTATGGATGCATTTGCAGCTTCATTATCAATGGCCGATTCGGTTTATTTATTGCCTATTTATCCTGCTAGAGAATTGCCCATTGAGGGGGTAAATTCTACTTTACTTTTAGATAAAATTACTTGTAGCGAGAAAAAATTGCTCGACAAACAAGCTTTGGTGAATGAAATAGTTGCCCTTAAACCAAGTTTATTTGTTAGCTTGGGTGCAGGGGATATAGATGCTTTGGTTCAGCCTATAGAAACGGGATTATTATTGGCTTAAAATGAAAGCGAACTGGAAAATAGCCCTTAAAAAACTAGCCCGAATATTTGCGTGGGTTTGTGTAATAGGTTTTGTACTTTTTGCATTGGCCTTTTCGCATAAACAGGCCGAAACTGCTTTGTGTGCCAAGGTAAATGTGAGGGTGTATCCAGCTGAAATTGGTTTTTATAACCGCCAAAAAATATTGGAGCAGTTGCGTAAAAAATTGCCGGAGGACAAAAAAGCGATTGGTTTGCCTTTGGGCGAAATTAAAATTGATGCCATAGAATCTCATTTAAACGATTTAGACTTTGTAGAAAGTGCGGATGTTTTTGCAGATATGCATGGTGAATTAAACCTTACTGTGAAACAGCGACGTCCCATTTTACGGGTATTGCGATACGATGGAACGCAGTTTTATGTTGATCAATATGGCATTAAAATGCCGCTATCCGAGCATTTTACTTGCAGGGTGCCCATTGCCAATGGGAATATTTTTGAGCGTTTTGAAAAAAGTGACTCGGTGTACTCTTTTGTAGGAAACCAGGTGTTCAAAATTGCCTCTTATGTTGATAAACATCCATTTTATAAAGCATTAATTGAACAGATATTTGTAAAAGCCGATAATGAGATAATACTGGTTCCAAAAATTGGGAAGCAGTTAATCGTTTTTGGTGATGCCAATGATATTGAAATCAAGTTTAAAAAACTACTCGCCTTTTACAGAGAAGGACTTAGTAGGATAGGGTGGAGTAAATATAAAACGATTGATTTACGATTTGATGGTCAGGTAATTTGTAAAAAATAAAAGGGAATAAAATGTCGGTAGAATCCAAAATAATTGTAGGCCTAGACATTGGTACAACCAAGGTATGTGCCATAGTGGGCAAACGCAACGAGCATGGGAAGATAGAGGTATTGGCTATGGGTAAAGCCGAGAGTTTAGGCGTTATTAGAGGCGAAGTAAGAAATATTGAGAAAACCGTACGCGCTATCAACGAAGCCATCGAAAAAGCCCGTCAGTCTTTGCTTAAAAATAAAATTCAGCTCGAAATTCACAATGTACATGTGGGTATTGCCGGCCAACATATTAAGAGTTTACAACACAGAAATAGCATTAGCCTAGGCGCAAGAGACGAGGAGATAAGCAAAGAGGATGTAGCGCGTTTAATTAAAGATACCAATAAGTTAGCTTTAGCTCCGGGGGATGAAATTATTCATGTTTTGCCACAAGAATATACCGTAGATGATATCAATGATGTATACGATCCAGTGGGCATGACAGGTGTGCGGTTGTCGTCTAACTTCCACGTGATAACGGGGAATATAGATGCCATCAAAAATATATATAAGAGTGTGGAGCGTTCTGGTTTAAAGGTGGCTGATTTAATTTTAGAACCTTTATCTTCTTCGGAAGCAGTGCTTACTCCAGAAGAATTAGAGGCGGGTGTTTGCTTGGTAGATATTGGAGGTGGAACAACCGATGTGGCTATTTTTAAAAATGGAATAATTAGGCATACTGCCGTTATTCCTTTTGGCGGTAATATCATCACCAAGGATGTAGAAGAGGGTTGTAACGTATTGCGCAATCAAGCCGAAGCTTTAAAAGTTAAGTTTGGTTCAGCCTTATCTGATGAAAATAAAGACAATGAAATTATTAGTATACCAAGTTTTCATGGTCGCCCTCCAAAAGAGGTAAGCGTTAAAAACTTAGCATTGGTTATTCAAGCACGCGTGGAAGAGATTTTTGAAACCGTTCTTTTTGAAATTAAGAGTTCTGGTTTAGAGAAAAAATTAAATGCAGGAATTGTAATAACGGGTGGCGGTTCGCAGTTAAAACATTTAGATAAATTGGTTGAATATGTAACCAGTTTAGATGCGCGTATTGGTTATGCCAATGAGCACCTAGGTGCTTCAGAAGTAGAAGAAATAAAGAGTCCGATTTACGCAACTGGCGTGGGTTTGGTGCTAAAGGGGTTTAAAGAAATTGAAGAAATGGAGAAAATTAATGCCATTCCAAACCCTAAAGAAAGAGAAAAAGCCAAAGAAGAGGTAAAGCAGTTTGGTATTTTAACGCGCATTTTTCACCAAGGAAAAAGGTGGTTAATGGAGGAAGATGATTTAAGTGATTTTTAAGCAAGAAAAGAGTAATCAATAACGATATGGAAAACAGTGCATTCAAATTTAATATGCCTAAAGAAAAATCGTCCATCATTAAGGTGTTGGGTGTTGGTGGTGGCGGTGGTAACGCGGTAAACTACATGTTTTCTAAAGGAATTAAAGGCGTAGATTTTATCATCTGCAATACCGATTTACAAGCTTTAGAAAACAGTCCGATTCCCAATAAAATTCAGTTGGGGGCTAGTTTAACGCAAGGTTTGGGTGCAGGTGCTAATCCAGAGGTTGGCAGAAACTCTGCCATGGAAGCTATTGAGGATATTATTGATACCTTAGGTGTAAACACCAAAATGCTCTTTATTACCGCCGGTATGGGCGGTGGAACAGGTACGGGTGCCGCGCCTATTATTGCTAAAACAGCCCGCGAAATGGGTATTTTAACAGTAGGTATTGTTACTACTCCTTTCTCCTTTGAAGGAAAAAAGAGACAAGAATTTGCCACAGAGGGAATTGAAGCGCTTAAAAACGCAGTAGATTGTTTGCTCATCATTGGCAATGATAAAATTAAAGAAATGTATGGCAATTTGCCTATGCGCGCAGCGTTTGGACATGCCAACGAAATTCTAAATACAGCCGCCAAAGGAATAGCGGAGGTGATTACTTTTCCGGGTGAAATTAATGTGGATTTCGAAGATGTTAAAACGGTTATGAAATCGAGCGGCGTGGCACTTATGGGTTCAGCCACCGCAAGAGGAGAAAACAGAGCAATGGAGGCCGTGAAAACAGCTTTATCATCGCCTCTTTTAAACGCGAGTAAAATTATTGGCGCCAAGAATATTTTGTTAAACGTAAGTTCGGCTAGTGGCGACCATGAATTGTTGATGAGTGAATTTGAAGAAATCAACAATTATGTGCAGGCCGAAAGTGGTTTTACTGCCGAAATGATTATTGGTACCAGTTACGATGAATCGCTTGAAGATGCGCTTTCGGTAACGTTAATTGCCACAGGTTTTGATTCTGTGCCTAAAGAAAATAAAATTATAATTGGAAATGTGAGCAATGTGGTGGTTCCACCAATATCTACTGCGCCAACCGTGCCTTCGGTTCAGCCAATAACACCCAAATCTATTATGCCTGAACCTACCAAATATAGTTTAGAGGAGGAGCGGTTTGAACCAAAAAAGCCTGAAGCCAATCCTTCTGAAATTGAATTGAGTTTGCGTACGGAAGAGGTAGAAGAATTGGCTATAGAACCAGAAAATTTATTTGAGGACCTAAACTTCGAAAGCGAAATTTCTGCTGAAATTTCACCGGTCCTTGAACCGTCAGAAACGAGCATCTTTAATTTGATGGATAATTTGAGTATGGAAGATCAAGAAAAAAAGATTGAGAAACATATTCAAAGGATTAAAACGCTAAAGGATTTAAACATCAGTATTAACTCGCCTCAAGGGTTAAGAGATTTAGAAAAGGAGCCTGCTTATAAGCGTAAATTAAAGCGTTTAGATGATGTGCCGCATTCTTCTTCAACACAGGTAAGTAGGTTGAGTTTATTTGAAGATGCCAACGGAAAGCCTGAAATTAAATCTAATAATTCTTTTTTACACGATAATGTAGATTAAGGTTTTGAATTTCTTTCGTTACTTTGCGGCGAATGAATAGAAATTTAACCGATGGCATAAACTTTATCTCTAAGCTCAATGGGCGCAGAATAGGCAATGCCGTACAACTATATCTGAGTTACTTATTATCTCGCTTATTTCGTAAACCCATTCAGTGGGGCATGCCCATGGTAATGGAAATTGAGCCAACCACGAGCTGTAATTTGCGTTGTCCGCAATGTCCAAGCGGCTTGCGTGAGTTTTCGCGCAATACCGGCATGTTAGATTTAACCTTGTACAAAAAGCTTATTGAAGAGCTGCACCCTGATATGGTGTATTTGATTTTGTATTTTCAAGGCGAACCGTTTTTAAACAAGCAGTTTCTGGAGTTTGTGAAAATTGCAGCTGCTAAAAATATTTATACGGCTACTTCTAGCAATGCGCATTATTTTACCGATGAAATGGCCAAAGCAACCATAGAATCTGGACTAGATAGGCTCATTGTTTCCATAGATGGCATTACCCAAGAAACGTATCAGAAGTACAGAAAAGGCGGCAACCTGGAAAAGGTATTAGAAGGCACGCGTAACTTGGTAAAATGGAAGAAAAAATTGGGAAAATCTACGCCACATATTATTTGGCAGTTCATTGCCTTTAAGCACAATGAGCATCAAATACCTGAATTAAAACAGTTGGCCAAAGAAATTGGGGTGGATGAATTGGGTATTAAAACGGCGCAAATTTATGATTACCAAAATACGGATGAACTCATTCCGGAAACCGACGAATTGAGTCGTTACAAAAAAACAGAAAATGGCTACGAAATAAAAAATGAATTGCTGAACCAATGCTGGCGATTATGGCGCGGTAGTGTAGTAACTTGGGATGGTTTGGTAGTGCCATGTTGTTTTGATAAGGACGCCACGCATCGTTTTGGCGATGTAAGTCAAGATTCGTTCGCCAAAGTGTGGCGCTCAGAGCCCTATCAAGGCTTCAGACGGGCCATTTTAAAATCGCGCAAAGAAATCGATATCTGCACCAATTGTACTGAGGGAACGAAAGTGTGGGCGTAGTTTTTGGACTATAGTCCATAGTCCATAGACGATAGTTTTTCTTTTAACCTATTTTTCTGAATACGATTTATTGGTTTGTGTGGGGAGCACATTTACTGCAGAATTGGAATCCAGATTTAAAAGATGTTGTTTAGCGGATGCTTTTATAGCTGTATGAAAAAACTGAGCGACCAATATTTTGCCACCTATACCTCTATGTTGGATATAAACATACAAGAAGCATTTACCCAGACAAAACAAAAGCCATGGTCGGCAGAAAGTTTTCGTTTTTATATTTATAAAAATCTATCCGTTTAATGATGGTAATGGAAGAACAGTGCGTTTATTGGAAAAATGGTTTTTGAGCGCCAAACTTGGCGAGAAAGCATGGTATATTTGAAGCGAACACTACTACTATAAAAATTTACAAACCTATTATAACAGTTTGGCAAGAGTGGGTCTATTCTATGATGAATTAAGTTACGAGAAATCAACTCCTTTTTTACCAATGTTACCTAATGCATTGGTGTAAGGCAAACAAATGAAAAAACTACTAAAGACCAAACCTTGTTTTTTAACGCATAATATTTATTTTGGCTGAACCAAAAGTAAAATGATAGCCATGAAAACAAAGCATAAACCTACCATAATCCCTGCGAATCGACCAATCGCAAACTTTCCTTTTCAAGATGTTACATTGAGGTAATTGGGCGTCGGATATAAAGAAGTTATCGGTAATTTCAAAGCCAAGAATTGAGCTGTTTTCTATGCCATGACTTTTTTGTACATTTGTTCCGATGCAAAAACATCTCAAGAATGAATTATACAATATCATTTCAGGAAAGAGCCAAGTTAGCTTTGGAGCTATTATCCAAGCAATCGCCAATTACCTTGACAATCGCTCGCAATCAAGCTATGAGATTGAAAGCTCAAAGCAAATCCGCGAAGAAGAAACAAAGAAGTTAGAAAGTTTCGTAACGGAACGAAATCTTTGGATTAAGGACATTGACTTCTCTCAGTATGTAAGCGAAGGTGCCGAACAAAGAGTATATCTTAAAGACTCCGAACATGTTCTGAAGTTAAACGATGCAATTTATTATAGTTTTTGGACAGACTATTTTCATAATCTTCTACTTCACAACTTCTTTTTCCCAGACACCGCATACGAACTTATCGGCTTTACAAAAGAAAGTGGAAATCTTTATGCTGTAGTAGAACAGTCATTTGTGACAATAACTCAGGAAACAGACTTGAATCAAGTTAAGGCATTTCTTGAGGCCAACGGATTCATCAATAATCGAAATAACGATTACGTTAATCCAGACCTGGGAATTATATTAGAAGATTTACATGACGAGAACGTACTAACAAAAAACGATATTTTGTATTTTATTGACACAGTTTTTTACACTACGAACGAATTTTGGACTGAGAAGTAAAACTATCACTCATTTAAAGTTCCATCGTTAATGTAAATAGCAGCCGCGCTCCAAATCAGCCAGACCAGCCCCTAGGGTAGGAGCGGACACAAATTTCCCTAAATAGCAGTGAAAACTTGTACTTAATAATCTCCCAAA
>JAUYMZ010000182.1 GCA_030699355.1 Bacteroidota bacterium
CAAACCTTTAAATTCTTTAGAAAGAGAAGTTTTATTAGTTTACAATATGATAGCTAATAAAATGATTCAAAAAGAAAGAAAACTTAGAAAAGGGGAAATTGACACCCTTTTATTCATTGCACATAAAAACCAATTTACTCAAAGTGCAGCTGCACCGATGGCTAGAATCCTTCTTAAACAAGAATTGCATATAGATATTTACGATAGTTTAGAATATTTTCCAAATATTAGTGGAAAGGTATGGCAAAACTGCAATGAAAGCCTAGTGGGGGGGGGTAATTGTAAAATTATTAACAAATTCAGGCATTGAGACAGGACATTTAACTTACACCGATTCAATGGGTAATTTCAACTTCAAAATGCAGGATTTACAGTTTTTAAATGCCAAATCAACGTACAAATTTAAATGTATCTTACCAGATAGTTCAATTGCAAGTTGTATGTCTAAAACGCTAGGCGAATTTACAAACATGAAAGAACTAAATTTGAATTGTAATGCAATATTAGCAAAGAAAGTATTAACAGAAAATATTCTGAAAAATTCTGATTTTGTGGAAACCATAGTATATCCTAATCCGAGTTCAGGCTTATTTACCATTGAATGCGAAGAAAATTCTGAAATAAGAGTATACAATTTATTAGGTAAATTGGTATACTCTAACTTGCATTCATCAAAGTCTGAGATTAATCTTGGCAAATTACCTAAAGGCATATATATCTTGGAAGCAAGGAATAATAATTCAAAAACTTTTAAGTTGATTATTGAGTAAGTATGTTTATCATTTACATGAGGCTTTTACATTTTTTTCTATTGCTTTGGGCTTCAATTTATAAAGTTGAAGCCCAAACCTTTATTTGGGAATCCAATCCTCAAACTTGCGATATACCTTATGTTAAAATAAAAGAAACCCTTGTGGGCGAATTCTTTATAATAGGTAACAACAATTGCAGCGTTAACTGTTTTAAACTAAATAAATATGGCAACCTAGTTTGGGAAACATTTCCAAAAACATTTTCTATAGGCTTAACTGATTTTATTTCTTATGATGAAGACAAAACATTTTATGTGATTGGTTTCGGAAACCCTGACTTATCAAGTAGCTTGCTTTTTAAAACTTCTATAAATGGAATTATAAATTTTGAAAGTCAAATTTCCTTCCTAAGATATTTCCCACTCAGCTTTAACAACAAATTATATAAAAATAAAATAGTTACTTGTGGATATAATTTTTATCCTTATCCTAAAATTAGTCCAATTATAGAGTATAGGGGATTAAATGGCGATACATTAGGTAAAACAGAAATGATGGGTGGCCAGTACCGGCGCGCACAGCGAATTTTTTCATTAAAAGATAAGCCTGGATTCCTTGTTTTTTGTGGAGATAAAGCTTGGACATTATTAACTATAATTCAAACTGATTCCTTTGGTAATGAGGAAATAGCAAAAACATACGGCTCAGGAGAAAATGGTTACCAAACAGACTTTCATGATTTAATGGAAAAGAATTACAGTTATTATTTATTAGCTGGTTTAAATTTCAATAAAAGTAGTTCAGGTTTTGAAAGAGGTACTTATATATATAAATTTAATGAAAAAGGGGATTCTATGGGATTAAAATTTATTGAATTAAATCCAACATTAAAGGCTATTGCACCTACCCAAGATAATGGTTTTATTATAGCAGGTGATGTACTTATAAAGTTAGATAGTAATTATCAAGAAGAGTGGCGGGAAGTGTTTAAAAAAAACGTAAGAATAACCAGTGTGGGGCAATCTTTTGATGGTGGATATTATGGCTCAGGAAGTTATTTTGATGAAACCATAAATAGAAATAAAACATTCATTTTTAAAACAGATTCAAAAGGCAAAATTGATCAATCTCAGTATAATCCCAAATTTCTTGTTTACCCAAACCCATTTAGTGATAAGATAAATTTTGAGCTACCCTTTGGCAAAAAACATTTTATGGTTTTATATGATTTACAAGGTAAAAAATGCAGAGAAGCAGAGGCCATTGGTAGTACTTATTTAATTTTAGAAAATTTACCCAAAGGAGTATATCTGCTTCATTTATTGGATGAAAATAAAAATCCAATACAAGTTAAAAAGATGTTGAAAATGGAATAGAAAGAATCAAAAATGCCTTTAAAAACTGGCGTTTTCTGAGTGTAACAGAAGAATTTCAATCTCATACAATTGATGCATAATCTTGAAAGGGGATTTGTGGTGGAGGGGAGATTTTTTTGTTTAGGTGTTAAATCGTTTATGCGTTTAATTGTTTGGGGGTTGGTTGATTTAGCTTAAAACCATGCTCTTTTTTAATGTCGAACACCGAACACCGAATGTTGAATTTTGAAGGGGAAATTCCATAACCAAATACCAATCATCCATATCCTGTTAGGGATTATATTTAGTAAGAAATGGGTGTTGCTTTGATAAGATTCATTATACTTGTTTTTACTCTTTTAGCATTCGTCGGTGAATCCAATTTAATAAAATCAAGTATTTCAATAAAATTCTGAAGGGCGTTTTGGTCCCATATAATTTTCCTTATTTGTTTTCCCATGAATTAAGCAAAGTTTCTACTTCTTCATGAGTTGAATACTTACCACTACTAACTCTTTCAATCGCTTCATCTATCTCACGATTGTATTCGTTGATGAAACCCTGAATTGCTCCGGAATCAGAAAGTGCAAGCACTTTAATCTTGTCTAACAGAACTTCGTCTTTTGTATTCAAGACCCATTCAGCGATTTTTTTTCTATCTGCAACCGTAACCATCTTTTTGATATTTGATACTTCAAACTTAATTAAAATCCAATAATAAATCATTCTCAGGTATGTAAACTGAATATCATTTCTCCAACTTAAAATATAACCGTTAAACCTTTTTATCTTGAAATCATCCAAACAATTCGCACCTTTGAACGCTATTTATGTACATGAATTTGAGAACGATTTTTTATTTGGCCTTTGGCATATTCTTATTTCTGCCCTTTTTTGGTTCGGCCCAAACCTTTGATTTATCTGGTAAAGTATTTGAAAAAGAGAATCTACAGCCTGTAATTGGCGCCAGCATTGCGCTTAAAAAGGATGGTAAAACAATTGGAGGTTCTGCCAGCGACGAAAAGGGATTTTTCCAAATTAAGAAGCTTCCTGCCGATACGTATCAGATAAGTTTTAGTTATGTGGGATTAAAAATCAAAACGCAGCAGGTAATTGTGGGTTCAGACCGATATATGGGAGCGGTGTTTTTAGAGAAGAATACCAATGCCTTAGAGGAATTAAAGATTGAGGCCACGCAAATTAGGGTGGAACAAAAGGGCGATACTACCAGCATAAATGCAGCGGCTTACAAAGTTAATCCGGATGCTACGGCGGAAGATTTGGTGAAGAAAATGCCGGGTATTACCATAGAAAATGGGACGGTAAAAGCACAAGGGGAAGATGTGAAGAAAATTTTGGTAGATGGAAAAGAGTTTTTTGGCGATGATGCCAATATGGCGCTTAAAAATTTGCCTGCCGAAATTATTGATAAGGTGCAGGTGTTTAATAGAGTGGGCGATCAAGCGCAGTTTACGGGTTTTAATGATGGCAATACAGATAAAACTATGAATATTACGACCAAAACAGGCAGAAATAATGGAACTTTTGGGAAAGTTTATGCTGGTTATGGTACCAATGATAGGTACCAAGCCGGTGGTAATATGAATTTTTTTAATGGCGATAGAAGAATAACCATTTTGGGTTTATCTAATAATATTAATCAGCAAAATTTTTCGATGCAAGATTTGTTTGGTGGCTCGGCGGGCGGCGGCAGAATGCCAATGGGCGGCAGAGGTGGACCACGCGGCGGTATGGGAGGCGGCATGAGTGATTTTATGGTGGGACAACAAAATGGAGTGAGCACTACCCAATCTATTGGTTTAAATTATGCCGATAAATGGGGCGCTAAAACCAATGTAAGTGGGAGTTACTTTTTTAATAGTAGCAGCACCATTACCAACCAATTAACCAATAGGCAATATCTAATAAACGAAGAAACTAGGCAGCAGTATAAAGACAGTACCAGCAGCGAAACCAATAATTTTAACAATAGATTTAACTTAAGATTAGAACATACCTTTGATTCTTCACATGCTATAATTTATACCCCAAAATTGAGTTTTCAAAATAATGAAAATACTAGTGATCAATTAGCAGAAAATTACCTAAATGATACCTTAAAATTAAATAGCAACCTTACCACTAAAAACCCAATAAACACGGGCTTTAACGTGAGTAATA
Organism: Bacteroidota bacterium; assembly: GCA_030699355.1. GTDB lineage: Bacteria > Bacteroidota > Bacteroidia > UKL13-3 > UKL13-3 > B1. The sequence continues at coordinate 4,289 of JAUYMZ010000182.1, forward strand.
ATTTGTTGTATAGATACAAATTTGAAAAAACAGGAAGAACCCTTAGTTTAAATGTTATTCACGATATAAACAGAAGAAATACCGATACCAAACAACTTTCTGATATTAGTGCGATAGACTCTAGTGGAAGCTATAGAAATAACCTCATTCGTCAGCAAAGTTTGAGTTTTAGCAATAGCAATAATTACAATGCTAATTTAACCTACACAGAAAATTTAACAGATAGCTCTCAATTACAATTGAGTTATAATCCTATTCTAAATCATAATTTGGCCGAAAGGGCAACCAATAGATTTGATACATCCAATGGTGAATACTCGCGTATAGATACTTTATTGAGTAATAATTTTGACAATACCATTACTACCCACCGAGCCAATATTAGCTATAATATTAATAAGGCAAAATGGAAATTTAATGCGGGAATTACCCAACAATTCTTAACTATTGCCAGTTTACAAACTTTTCCGCAACAAAGAAATTTTGAGAAAAGTTATCAAAATCTCTTACCTAATTTAAACTTTACCTATAATTTTAGTAACGCTAAAACTTTTCGGTTTTTTTATAGAACCAATACCAATAATCCAAGCGTAACGCAACTGCAAAACGTAATAGATAATACCAATCCCATTATGTTATCGGCTGGTAATCCTAACTTGAAACAAGAGTTTTCTCAAACATTTTTATCTAGGTATGGAAGCAATAATTGGCAAAATTCTCAGAGCTTTTTCATATTTGCTATGGTAACCTTTACCAACGATTATATAGCTAATAGCACCTTTACTGCCACCCGAGATTCTGTATTAGAAAATGGCATTTTGCTTGGCAGGGGTTCACAAATAGCCAAACCAGTAAACCTCAACGGCAATGTAAATGCCCGCAGTTTTATTACTTATGGTATTCCGGTAAAAGCTTTAAAAAGTAACGTAAACCTGAACCTAGGACTTAATTACAGTAAAGTGCCAGGCTTAGTAAATCAATTGCAAAATTTTGCCAATACTTTTAATATCAATACAGGTGTGGTTATTGGAAGCAATATAAGTGAGCAGGTAGATTTTACAATTAGTCATACCAGCAATATGAACCTGGTAAACAACACGGTATTTACCTCTCAAAACAGCAATTTTTTTATCAATACCAGTAACCTTAAAGTTAATATTATGCCTACTGCCTCGTGGGTTTTTCAGTCGGACATAAATTACACCAATTTTCAAGCATTGGGTAGCGATTTTAACCAAGATTTCTTTCTTTGGAATGCGGGAGTAGCCTATAAATTTATGAAACGCATGGCAGAAGTTAAATTGTCGGTTTTTGATTTGCTGAACCAAAACAACAACATTAACCGTACGGTAAACGAAACGTATATTGAAGATACCCGTTCCAATGTTTTGAACCGATATTTTATGCTCACCTTCACATATAATATTAGAAAGTTTAAATCGCTGCCAGCTAATAAATAAATGGTGCTTTTTATCTTAATCTAAGTTTTTTTTTCGCAGCTCCATTCGGTGAATTTTCGATTTATACGAAAGAATAAAGTTTTTTTTAAGGGAGATTATATTAATTTTACTCCAAATTTTAACGTATGATTTATTTAAAAAGAGTTTTAGTACTCCTATTTGCAACTTTTATTAGCTTAGCCTCTCAGGCGCAAGCTTTATTTGGCACCTATACTATCGACAACTTGGTAGCTAGTTCGGGCACTAATTTCGCAACATTTACAGAGGCTATAACTGCACTCAATACCAACGGAGTGGATACTTCTTTGGGGGTAGTATTTGAGGTTGCAGATGCGCAGGT
>JAUYMZ010000183.1 GCA_030699355.1 Bacteroidota bacterium
CGGTAGTATTGGGTTTTGTAGCAGTGCTATTCTATTTTGCTAACCTAGAAACCCGCATAGATACAGAGGGCATTACCATCCGATTCTTTCCGTTTCAAAGGGTATATTATTATGTACGTTGGAACGAGATTGAAAAAGCAGAAGTAAGAACCTATAAACCCATTCGCGAGTATGGAGGCTGGGGACTTAGGTATAGCTTTAAAAACGGAAAAGCATACAATGTGGCTGGTACGGTTGGCTTACAACTTGAGTTAAAAAGTGGTAAAAAGTTTTTAATAGGAACACAAAATGAAAAGGAACTAAAAGCCTTTTTGGTTCAGCTTAAAAACCAAGAAAATATTATTTGTATACAAAACTAAATTATGGCGGCTAAGGAAAAAAAACCTTTTGCCTTGAGATTAAACAAGGAATTGATGGAGGCCATTGAAAAATGGGCTGCCGATGAGCTGCGCAGTACCAATGGACAAATAGAATGGATGCTTACCAAAACCTTAAAAGAGGCTGGAAGATTAAAAAAAGAAAAAAACGCAGATAATTAGTTTCTGCGTTTTTTATTTATATTTGAACATGATGGAATCCTTTGAGCAATTAGCCCCCTTATTAAAAACATTTTGGTTGGTAGCCATTCCTGCTAGCCTTATCTTTATTATTCAAACCATACTTACCTTTATAGGTGCCGATGCTACAGATGGCATTGAAGCAGATTTTGAAGGTGATTTAGGTGATATGGATGCCCCTTTTCAGCTCTTTTCATTTAGAAACTTGATTAATTTTTTGTTAGGTTTCAGCTGGACAGGCATATCCTTTTATGGAGGTATAGAACAAGCTTGGTTACTTATTTTAATAGCTATTGCTGTGGGTCTTTTATTTGTTTATTTCTTCTTTATTATTATCCAACAGGTTCAGAAATTAGCCGAAGACAATTCATTTAAACTAAGCAATACCATTGGTAAAACTGCCGAAGTATACTTAACTATCCCGGCCCACAAAACGGGTAAAGGCAAAGTACTCATCAGTGTAAATGGTGCTTACCACGAATTGGAAGCTGTTACTGAAAATGAAGAAATAAAATCGAATTTGCTCGTTAAAATCATACAGATTGAAAGTGATAACCTCCTGCTTGTAACAAAAATTTAAAACCAATTCATATGACGTCTATTATTATTATTGTAGTGGCAGCCATTGTGCTGTTTTCAACCATTTCTGCCTTGGTATCGCGCTACAAGCGTTGTCCTTCAGATAAAATTTTAGTTATTTATGGAAGAACTGGTGGCACTTCGGCTCGTTGTGTCCACGGCGGTGGCGCATTTATTTGGCCTGTTATTCAAGATTTTGCTTTCTTAGATTTGAAACCACTTTCTATTGAGGCTAATTTAACCAATGCCCTAAGCAGACAAAACATTAGGGTAGATGTTCCATGTAGGTTTACCATTGCCATTTCTACAGAAGCAGATAGCATGAACACCGCTGCCGAAAGGTTGTTAGGTTTGAGCTCTGAGCAAATTCAAGAACTAGCAAAAGATATTTTATTTGGTCAGTTGCGTTTAGTTATTGCTACCATGACCATCGAAGAAATCAACTCAGACCGCGATAAGTTCTTAGATAATATCTCAAAGAATGTAGATAGCGAATTAAAGAAAATTGGTTTAAAGTTAATAAACGTAAACGTTACCGATATCAAGGATGAATCGGGTTATATTGAAGCTTTGGGAAAAGAGGCAGCAGCCAAGGCCATAAACGAAGCAAAAATTAGTGTAGCCGAGCAGGAAAAAATTGGTGAAACTGGAAAAGCTTTAGCAGACAGAGAAAAAGATACCCAAATTGCAGAAACCCACCGCGACCGTGATGTAAAGATTGCCATTACCCAAAAAGACAGAGAAATTAGTATTGCCACGGCTGTAAAAGATGAAACCATTGGTAAGGCAGAAGCAGAAAGAGATACCCGCGTTAAAACTTCGGAAGCCAATGCCATTGCCATAAAAGGAGAAAATGAAGCGCGTATTTCCATTGCACAATCAGAAGCCAATAGAAGAGAAAAAGAAGCAGAAGCATTGCGTATCGCTTTAGCTTCAGAAAAAGTGCAACAAGCTAAAGCCTTAGAAGAATCATACTTAGCCGAGCAAAAAGCCGAATTGGCCCGTTCAGAAAGAGAACGCTCAACTCAAATTGCCAATATTGTGGTACCAGCAGAAATTGCCAAACAAAGAGCCATCATCGAAGCACAAGCGGCCGCTGAAACCATCAGAGAGAATGCCAAAGGTGAAGCAGATGCCATCTTTGCTAAAATGGAAGCAGAAGCAAAAGGTTTGTTTGAAATCTTAACCAAACAAGCAGAAGGTTATAAAGAAGTGGTGGCAGCTGCCGGCGGCGATCCAAACAAAGCCTTCCAATTATTGCTAATAGAAAAATTACCAGAATTGGTTCGAACCCAAGTTGAAGCGGTTAAAAACATTAAAATAGATAAAATTACCGTTTGGGATTCTGGCAATGGAAACAACGAGAATGGCAACTCTTCAACCGCCAACTTCGTTTCTGGCATGATGAAAACCGTTCCTCCCCTTAATGATTTATTTAACATGGCTGGCTTAAATTTGCCTTCCTACCTTAAAGGCGCAGAAAATGCAGACTCTAAGTCGGTTCAAGCAGATGAAAATAAGTAATATTTAATAGGTGTAACCCTTCACA
>JAUYMZ010000190.1 GCA_030699355.1 Bacteroidota bacterium
TTTTCTGCTTCGTGGGTCTTTTCTTGCTGCAATACATGTTGTTTCCAGCTTAAATCGAGGTAATTATTATTGGGAGCAATTACCTCATTCATTCCAACCAAGTTAATTTTAAAATCAACCATATTTAGGTTTTCACCCAAACTAATTACATGCTCAACATATTGGTTTTCGGCCAATTTAAGTTGCATTACCACTGATTTTCCATCGGCAGAAGGAATGGGTGAGAAGTATAAATCTTTGGTAGAAATGGCTTTGGCATCGCGGGTAGCAAAACCATAAGAAAAATCGTTTTCATCCCCTTCAAAAAGCACTAAAGGCGAACCATCAGAGCGTTTGTAATTTTTCAATTCAACTTTGTAGATTCGCGCGCCTTTGTTGGCAATGGTTAAGCTAAGTTCTTCATTTTCTAATTTTGTAAAATCATCTTTACCGGCAGAAAAGCTAGCGAAAGAGCCATAAGCATTTATTTTGGCGGTACTATCCACCTGGGTGCTGGCAAGTATGGCTTCTTTTTTCTCGGCCTGAACCGAGGCTAAAGTGATGCTATCGTTTTTAAGACGCACCAAGTTAATCGAGTCTTGTTTTATTTTTGCTGCCTCAATTTCTGATTGAGAAGGCTGGTTAATGTAGGCGAATGTGATTAATATAGCAAAAATTAACCCAAGGCCGATTATCGAATTTCTATCCATTGTATTTATTAAAAGCGGGGCGAAAATAGGCAAATCTTCTAAATATTATAGAAGAATTAGCATTAGAAACAATAAGTTGATATTGATATAGGTTCAGACCTAGCTTTGACTAAATTGAACAGCCGCTTTTACAAACTTCACAAAAAGCGGGTGAGGATTTAACACCGTGCTCTTATATTCTGGATGAAATTGCACGCCCACAAAGTATGGGTGGCTTTTAATTTCAATAATTTCGGCCAATTTGGTATCTGGGTTTACACCTGTAATTTGCATGCCATTGTCTTCAAAATCTTTGCTGAAATTATTGTTAAACTCAAAGCGGTGGCGGTGACGTTCGTTTATTTTAGATTTTTCGTAAGCACTATAAGCTTTGCTGCCTTTGGTAAGCTCACAAGTATAAGAGCCAAGGCGCATGGTGCCACCTTTTTTAGTAATGCTTTTCTGGCCCTGCATTAAATCTATAACCGCATGTTTGGTTTTTGGGTTCATTTCGGTGCTGTGGGCATCTTTCCAGCCAATAACATTGCGAGCAAATTCTATCACCGCCATTTGCATACCGAGGCAAATACCAAAGAAAGGAACTTCATTTTCGCGGGCATATTTAATAGCCGTTATTTTACCTTCTATGCCCCTATCTCCAAAGCCAGGTGCCACCAAAATGCCATCTAATTCACCCAATTTTTGAGCTACGTTATCGTCTGCAATTAATTCGCTGTGGATGTATTGAATTCTAACACGGGCTTCATTAAAAGCACCCGCATGAATAAACGCTTCAATTATCGACTTATAAGCATCTGGCAATTCAATGTATTTACCAATTAACCCAATTCTAACCTCGTGTTTCGGATTTTTATGGCGCGTTAAGAACGATTTCCAACTTTCCAAATCCGGATCATTTTTAGCACTTAGTTTTAATTTAGATAGAACTGTTTTATCCAATTTCTCCTTCAACATCATCAAAGGAACATCGTAAATAGTAGGTACATCTAAAGCTTCAATTACCGAGTTTACATCTACATTACAGAATAGCGCAATTTTTTTACGCATTTCTTTGGAAATGGCGTGCTCTGTTCTGCAAACCAAAATATCTGGCTGAACACCACTTTCTAATAAAAGCTTCACACTGTGCTGCGTAGGCTTTGTTTTAAGCTCTTGCGAAGAACTAAGATAAGGCAATAAAGTTAAATGAATAACCAATGCATCTTCATCTTTTAATTCCCACAATAATTGACGAACAGATTCTACATAGGGAAGAGATTCTATATCGCCAACGGTGCCACCAATTTCTGTAATAATTATTTCGTATTCTCCTGTTTCGCCCAAGAGTTTAATGCGGCGTTTAATTTCGTCGGTAATATGCGGAATTACCTGAACCGTTTTTCCCAAGAAGGCTCCGTCGCGCTCTTGATTAATAACATGTTGGTAAATTCTACCTGTTGTAACATTATTTGCTTGGGAGGTTGGGGTATTTAAAAATCTTTCGTAATGACCCAAATCTAAATCGGTTTCTGCGCCATCTTCGGTTACATAACATTCGCCATGTTCATACGGATTGAGGGTTCCTGGGTCTACATTGATATAAGGATCAAGTTTTTGAATGGTAACCGAGTAACCTCTTGCTTGCAATAATTTGGCTAATGAAGCGGCAATAATTCCTTTGCCCAACGACGAAGTTACTCCGCCTGTAACGAAAATATATTTTGGTGTCATAATGTACTTGGTTTTGAAAACACCAAAAACGGTTTGAAAGAGCTCTTAGGTATAAAAAAACAAATCCCGTAATTGTGTATTTACGGGATGCAAAAGTAATTAAGAAAAGTTGTGACACAAAAGTGAAGTCGGCTTTGTTTTCAATAAGTTGTTAACAAAGCCGACTCTTCCTTTTTTATTAAATCTCTCTATTTACATCCCATTGCTCCATATAATCTGAAACACGTTTTAAGAAACTACCGCCTAAAGAACCATCTACCACTCGGTGATCGTAGCTTAAGCTTAAAAACATCATGTGTCTTATCGCAATTACATCGCCCATTGGGGTTTCGAGAACAGCTGGCTTTTTCTTAATAGAACCTGTGGCCATAATGGCAACTTGAGGTTGATTTATAATAGGTGTACCCATTACGTTTCCAAAACCACCTACGTTGGTTAAGGTAAATGTTCCACCTTGAATATCGTCTGGGGCTAATTTATTGGCACGTGCACGGTTGGCTAAATCGTTTACAGATTTGGTTAAGCCTAATAGGTTCATTCCGTCTGCGCCTTTAATAACAGGTACAATTAAATTACCACTTGGAAGGGCTGCTGCCATACCAATATTGATATTTTTTCTTTTGATGATGTTATTTCCATCAACAGAAACATTAATCATTGGGAAATCTTTGATGGCTTTGGCTACACACTCAATAAACATTGGCGTAAAAGTGATTTTTTCGCCTTCTCTTTTTTCGTAAACCTTTTTGGCTTTATCTCTCCACATTACCATATTGGTAACATCAGCTTCCACAAAAGAAGTAACATGCGGACTGGTATGTTTACTCATCACCATGTGATCGGCAATTAGTTTACGCATGCGATCCATTTCGATGATTTCATCGCCACCAGAAACACTTACTGGAGGACGAGGCGGCACGTTTGTTGAAACTGCAGGCTTAGCGCTAGGTGCTGGGGTGCTAATTGCTTGTTCAACTGGCATGCTTACACTTGTTGAAGGTGCCGAAACATTACCTTTGTTCTGAACAAAAGATAAAATATCTCTTTTGGTAACTCTACCTTCGGCACCGGTGCCTGGGATGGTTTCCAGTTGAGCCATGCTTACATTTTCTGCTTTGGCAATATTGAGTACCAATGGAGAATAAAATCTATTTCCACCAGCAGGGGCAACAGAACCTTGAACTTGCGCCATACTTTCTTCCACTTGCTGAACCACTTGTTTTACAGCAACTGGTGCCGCGGCAACAACCGGAGCGCTTGCACTGGCACTTCCCTCTAAAGCTATAATGGCAATAGGAGCATTTACAGGAACTACATCGCCCTCATTAAACAAACGCTTAATAAGCTTTCCAGCTTTTGGAGAAGGCACTTCAGAATCTACTTTATCGGTAGCAATTTCTAAAACTGTTTCATCAACAGCAATAGAATCTCCTTCGTTTTTTGTCCAACGAATAATAGTAGCTTCTGCTATACTTTCGCCCATTTTAGGCATTACCAACTGAAATTCAGACATAAAATTATATTAATTGGATGGTATTAAATTTTAAACAATGTTTTGGTTCAGGCCAAAAATAATGTTTTATAGGTGGCAAATTTATTTTAAAAAACCAAATGACAAAACTTTTATCTTTGTTTGAAATGGAACAGCCTATTTCTCAATGGTTGACCAATCTAATTGAAGGTCTACGAGGTTACGGTAAATGCCTTTTTCTTTCTGCATTAATTCTTCATGAGACCCCATTTCTTTCACCGTTCCATGATCGATTACCACAATTTTGTCTGCATTTTTAACCGTTGATAGTCGGTGAGCAATTACAATGCTTGTTCTATTTTTCATTAGGTTATCTAATGCCTCTTGAACCAATTGTTCGCTTTCACTATCGAGGGAGCTGGTTGCTTCATCTAAAAGTAAAATAGCTGGATTTTTTAGAATGGCCCTAGCAATGGCAATCCTTTGTCGTTGCCCACCGCTTAATTTTACGCCGCGCTCCCCTACTAGCGTTTGGTATCCTTCAGGAAAGCGATTTATAAAATCGTGTGCATTGGCTTTTTGAGCTGCTTCCATAATTTCATGGGTTTGAGCCAATGGATTTCCGTAGGCAATATTTTCTTGAATGGTTCCACCAAATAAAATAACATCTTGTGGCACAAAGGCAATCTGTTTGCGTAGTTCGGTTAAACCTATTTCTTTGCTATCTATATCGTCGAAATACAATTTACCGGCAGTGGGTTCGTAAAACTTTAACAAGAGCGAGGCAATGGTACTTTTACCCGCGCCACTTGGTCCTACCAAGGCAATTTGTTCACCACTTTGAATACTTAAAGATAAGTTTTGTAGCACCACTACATCTTTTCTAGAAGGGTAAGAAAAAGAAATATTTTCCAATTTCACCCTGCCACTTATGCGGTGAAGAATAGAAGATTGAAGGGATTTAATTTCAACCTCTTCGCCTGTTTCGCGCAATAACTCTCTCACTCTTTGTGTGGCTCCTAGTGTTTTTTGCAGCTGACTAAACATATCGGCAAATCCTGCAAAAGTACCTCCTACAAATGCCGAGAAAATAACAAACATGGTTAAATCGCCTGTGCTTAATTTTCCGCTGCTAATCATCCCTGCGCCATACCACATCACAAAAGAGATTGAGCCAAAAACGCTAAATATCATGAAACTAACAAAAGCGCCTCTGTACCTGGCATTGGCTATGGCGGTTTCTACTACACTAAAAATACTTTTTTTATACCTAGATAATTCGTGGGGTTCACTGGTAAAAGCTTTTACAATAGATATCCCTTGAAAGGTTTCTTGCACAATGGTTCCACTATCTGCAAGCTGGTCTTGGGCTTTTCTCGACATATTGCGAATACGCATGCCAAAAACAACCGCCACCACAGCAATTAAAGGCACCACCGCTAGCATAACTAAGGCCAATTCTGTGCTAATCCAAAAAATAAAACTTAGTCCGATAATTAAGGTAAAAATCCCTCTCAAAAATTCGGCTAGGGTAAACGAAATTGCGTCTTGAATTTGAGATAAATCTGAGCTTATTCTGTTGCTTAAATCGCCAACGCGCTGCTCGCTATAAAATCCCATTGGCATGCTTAATAGTTTGGCATATAAATCGGTTCGCATATTTGCCAATGATTTTTCGCCTACCTCGGTAAGCAAATAAATTCTCATAAAAGAAAATATGGTTTGAACCGAAAGCTGCAAGAAAATAAGTAGTAATATGGTATTTAAGCTCCACTGAACAGTTTTTAGGTTCAGGCCAAAATTTTCTGTAGCCATACTGTTAGTGGGCATTTCTATGTGCGCGCCGGGAGCTGCTGCATCAATCATTTTTCCTAATAAAAAAGGGAAAACCATGGTGCTAAAGGCAGATAAGGCAATAAAAACCAAACCCCATATAAATTTACCTCTAAAGGGTTTTATATACGCAAAAAGCGATAATGCTTCTGCCAATGTTTCTTTGTTAATCTTAGCTTTTTCGGGCTCTTGTTTTAGGTTTCCGTTGCTATTAAAACTTCTTTTTGCCATAATTTGCTGGCAAATATACGCAAAGGGTTTTGAATCGTGCAGGAGTTTATGCTGCTAACAATTATGAAATACGGGTTTTCAATTCTATAAAAGCAGCAAAAGGCACTGATTTATTTACAATTGAATCTTAAATTAAGCGAACAAGTTTTGCAGCTAATGCATGAAAATATGTTTCACACATTAGTGGTTTTAAAAAGTAAATGTAGTTACAAAACTATCTTCCAAAAGGTAGGCCTTTGAGGCTTCTGCCGGCGCCTTGCAATTTGCCGATGCTTTTCATCATCTTACGCATTTCGTCAAATTGTTTAAGGAGTTGGTTTACTTGTTGAATATCGGTACCGCTACCGTTGGCAATGCGTTTTCTACGTTGGCCGTTAATTATATCTGGGGTTTTGCGTTCGGCTGGTGTCATAGAGTTGATAATGGCTTCGATGCCTTTAAATGCATCGTCGCTAATATCTAAATCTTTAACGGCTTTACCCACTCCCGGAATCATGCCCATTAAGTCTTTGAGATTACCCATTTTCTTAATTTGCTGTATCTGGCTGTAGAAATCTTCGAAGGTAAACTGATCTTTTAATAGCTTCTTCTGGATTTTTTCTGCTTCTTCTTCGTTAAATACTTCTTGGGCACGCTCAACCAAACTCACAATATCTCCCATTCCCAAAATACGTTGGGCCATCCTATCTGGGTGAAAGGTATCGAGGGCTTCCATTTTCTCGCCCATACCCATAAACTTGATAGGCTTGTTTACCACCGTTTTAATGGTAAGTGCCGCACCACCTCGGGTATCACCGTCTAATTTGGTTAAAATAACGCCGCTAAAATTGAGCACATCATTAAAGGCTTTGGCTGTGTTCACGGCATCCTGACCAGTCATGGCGTCTACTACAAACAAAATTTCTTTTGGGTTCAGGGCTTTTTTGATATTGCCTATTTCGGCCATCATTTCTTCGTCGATACTTAAACGACCGGCGGTATCTACAATAAGCACGCTTACGTTGGCTTCTTTGGCTGCCTTATGTGCGTTTTCGGCAATTTTTACGGGGTTGTTATTGCCTTCTTCAAAAAACACGGGTACGTCTATTTGCTGACCCAATACTTTTAATTGTTCAATAGCAGCAGGACGATACACATCACAGGCAGCCATCATTACGGTACGACCTTTTTTCTTGATGAAATTGGCCAATTTGGCGGTGTGTGTGGTTTTTCCACTTCCTTGCAAACCGGCCATTAATATGATGGTTGGCTTTCCGCTAAGGTCTAATTCTTCTGTTTTTCCACCAAGCAATTGAACCAATTCGTCGTTTACAATTTTAACCATTAATTGTCCGGGAGAAACGCTGGTAAGTACGTTTTGACCCAAGGCTTTTTCTCTAACAGTATCTGTAAATTGCTTGGCTATTTTAAAATTTACGTCGGCATCAATGAGGGCTTTGCGAATTTCCTTAACGGTTTCGGCCACATTTATTTCGCTTATTTTACCCTGACCCTTAAGGGTTTTGAAGGCTTTTTCTATTTTACCACTTAAATTTTCGAACATGATTTCAGTTTTTTGGGAATGCGAAAATAAGGAAAATACAATTGATTTTAAGGGAAGATTTTTTGCTACTAATGGGTTTGCAACGAATGCACGAATAGTATTGACACGAATGCACGAATATTTTTTTCCTTCGGCGTGCAC
>JAUYMZ010000206.1 GCA_030699355.1 Bacteroidota bacterium
TTGAAACAGGCATTGGTTAAAGAGAAGCAATTAGGCGATTTAAAATCGCGTTTTGTGGGTATGGCTTCGCATGAGTTTAGAACGCCTTTGGCTGGCATTAGAAGCAGTGCAGAGCTTATCAACTTGCTTCTAAATAAAAACGCTAAGGCCCTTCCAGATACTGTTGTGAAGAGTGTTCATACTAAAATTGAGAACATTGTTTTTGATGTGGATAGGCTTACCGGGTTAATGACAGATGTATTAACCATGGGAAGCATTGAATCTGATAAAATTGCGTTTAAACCCGAATCAATTGATTTAATTGGCTTTACCCAAAAATATATTCAAAATGATGGCAAAAGATATTTGTTGGGACATTCCATAAAATTTGAAAGTACTATAGAGCAAATAAACATTTGGTTCGACCCAAAACTTGTGATGCATGTATATAATAATTTAATTAGTAATGCGGCTAAATATGCCTCTCCAAGTACTGAAATTAATATCAGTATTCGCAAGAGAAAGCAGTTTGTTCAGGTTATTTTTAAAGATGAAGGTATTGGAATTCCGGCGAAAGAACTGCCGTTTATTTTCGATTCGTTTTTTCGAAGTTCGAATGTAGAAAATATTCCAGGAACGGGCTTGGGGCTCTCTATTGCTAAGTATTTTATGGATTTACATCAGGGAGAAATTAAACTAGATAGTGAAGTAAACCACGGTACTAGCGTAATTCTCAATTTCCCGATTGAAAAAACAATTGGCTAAGAAGCAAAAGTAGCTGCGCTTTGCATAAAATGCCTTATTTTTGGCGCTTATAAAATTTTATGCTGAGATCAATGACAGGCTTCGGGCAAGCCGAAGGTGAAACAGAAAGGTTTGCCGTAAAGGTTGAATTGAAAAGTTTGAATAATAAATTTTTTGAGCTGAGCATTCGCATGCCTCGCAATTGGCAGCATAAAGAATTGGAATTGCGCAAAGAAATGGCCAAACTTATTGAGCGTGGTACCGCTCAATTAAATATTCAATTAACTTACAAATCGGCCGAAGACCGAATTACACCTATTAACAGAGAAATTGCGGCTTACTACTTAAACGAAGTAAATGCCTTGGCTTCGCAATCTGGATTTCAAGCGAGTGATTTACTGAGCAATATTTTTGATATCCCAAATGTATTACAGCCCAACGATGAAACCCCAGATGATGCAGATTGGTTTCAAATTATGTTGGTGGTAAAAAAGGCCTTTGAACAATTTGATTTATATAGACTAACTGAAGGTAAAATTTTAAGTGATGAGCTTAGCAAAAGTGCCCAGCTTATTCTCACTAGAATGAATGCCTTAAGCCCCTTCGAAAGTGAAAGAATAGAAACCGTTAAAGAGCGTTTGCGCAAAGAATTGGCTGGTTTGAACCAAGACCAATTAGATAAAAATAGGTTCGAACAAGAGCTGATTTATTATCTAGAAAAATTAGATATTAACGAAGAAAAAGTAAGATTGAAACAACATTGTGATTATATGGAGGAGGTAATTCATGTGTCGTCTACCGGGAAAAAATTAGGTTTTATTGCCCAAGAAATGGGAAGAGAAATTAATACCATTGGCTCAAAAAGTAACCATCATTTAATGCAGCGCTCTGTTGTAGAAATGAAAGAAGAGCTTGAGAAAATTAAGGAGCAAATTAATAATGTACTGTAAAAACGAATATTAATGAATCCAGAAAAAGTAATTATTTTTTGTGCTCCTTCCGGCTCTGGTAAAACAACCATAGTAAAGCATTTATTGCAAGTAAACAATCAATTGATGTTCTCCGTTTCGGCTTGCACGCGCTCTAAAAGAACAGGTGAAGTGGATGGGAAGGATTATTATTTTTTGAGTAAAGAGGCCTTTGAACAAAAGATTAAACAAGACGAATTTTTAGAGTATGAAGAAGTGTATGGAGGTAATTTTTATGGTACACTCAAATCTGAAATAAACCGCATTTGGGATTTAGGTAAAGTAGTTTTGTTTGACGTAGATGTAGTGGGCGGATTAAAACTAAAAGCGTATTTCGATGATAAAGCATTGGCCATTTTTGTAAAACCTCCAAGTATCCAAGTATTAGAGGAACGCTTGCGATTTAGGTCTACCGAAACAGAGGAAACGCTTAAAATACGGGTTGATAAAGCGGTGAATGAACTTGGATATGAGTCGAAATTTGAGGAAGTATTGCTCAATGATGATTTAAAATTGGCCTTGGCTCAGTCCGAATTATTGGTGAATCATTTTATAAATAATTAATTAATGGCAGAAATAGGATTGTTTTTTGGGTCATTTAATCCTGTGCATTCGGGTCATTTAATTATTGCCAATTACATGGCAGATTATACGCATTTAGATGAAATTTGGTTTGTGGTATCGCCACAAAATCCGTTTAAATCCAGTGAAGAACTTCTGCCAGAAGCCCAGCGATTGGCTTTGTTAGAATTGGCTATTTTAGGCGATGAAAGGTTTAAAACTTGTGATATCGAATTTAATTTGCCAAGGCCTTCTTATACGGCTTTTACTTTGGCAGAAATTGCTAAAAAATTCCCCTTGCATGCTTTTACCCTTATTATCGGTGGTGATAATTTACAAAACTTTCATCATTGGAAAGATTACGAAAATATCCTCCAAAATCATGCAGTTTTTGTTTATGCCCGAACCGGAATTGTAGAGCAACAAAATGTTGGGAATCACGCATCTGTAAAATTGTTTGAAGTGCCTTTGCTAAATATTTCATCTACCTATATTAGGCAAACCATTCAAGCTAAAAAATCGATACGGTATTTGGTTCCAGAGCTTGTTAGGAAAGAAATTGAACGGCTAAAATTGTATTAAATTCCAATTTAATGTACTATTTGACTTTCCTTTTTTTGTATAATTTAATCTTTTTAATATATTTTTATAGCTGTCACATAGGTGTAATGTTGCTTCTTTATTATAAAGCAAGATGAAGCAAAAAATTCTAGTGGTGGAAGATGATGTGCATATCAGAAATAATGTGGTAGAATTTTTGATTTTAAATGAATATGAAGTTGTTTCCGCAAGCAATGGGGTAGAGGGTTTAAATTATTATGAAAATTTTATACCCGATTTAATTGTTTGCGACATTATGATGCCAGAGATGGATGGCTATACTTTCTTAGAAGAGTTGCAAAGACGGTTTCCATTTAACTTCACCATTTTTATATTTCTTACGGCCAAAAATAGTTTGGCAGACCAACGAAAGGGAATGCATTTAGGTGCCGACGATTATATTGTAAAGCCATTTTCCTTCAGTGATTTAAAAGCAACCATAGATAAGAAATTTGAAAAAAACGAGTTGCGGAAAAAAAGCATTGAAAGTGCCCTAGAAAAAGCAAAAGCTCAAACTCATCCTACTCCTTACCACGAATTTAATACATGCCTCAGTGGCATTTTAGCCGGTTCTCAGTTGTTGCTAGAAAGTACAGATAGCAGCCTATTTACTTTGGAAACTAAAACAGTTATAGATGTTATTCAAAAGAGTGGTTTTAGATTAAGTAGGGCCATCAATAATTTTATTTTAAATATTGAATTGTCCTCCAAAAATTATCATCCCTTTATAGAGGAAATTCCAGCTAGTTTTATTGTTAATACCATTTCACAAGTAGCCGCTCAGTATAATCGCTCTAAGGATTTGTTGTTAACTGTGGAAGGAGCAACCATGCAAACAGACAAATTTTTATTAAAGCGTGTTTTGGAGGAATTAACAGACAATGCATTTAAATTTACCCATATCGGTGATGCCGTAAATTGGGATATTTTTCTTCTGGCAAGAGGGGCTAAATTAGACTTAGAATATCCTAATTTGTTGAAATTTAATGCAGAAAAGTTTAACAATGTGGCGCCTAGTAACCAATTTTTAAATGGAAATCAAGTGATAGAAGGACTTGGTTTGGGACTATTTCTTACACAAAAAATAATGAAAATGTTGGGTAACAGCCTCAATTTTATTGAACCCAATTCTAATATGCTTAGGTTTCAATTAGGATTCAGGTATTTAAACGGTACATCTAACTCAGAAATAAATGGCAAGTAATACAAGTTTTTTAGCAGACAAAATTATCGTTTGTGAGGATGACCCTATATTAAGGACAAATATTTCCTCGGCATTAGAAATAGAAGGATATCATGTTTATCAAGCAGCTAATGGCTTAGAAGCTAAGCAACTGTTGATGGCAAAACGCGTAGCTTTAATTGTATCTGATTGGGCCATGCCTGTTTTAGATGGACTGGAATTACTAAATTTCGCAAAATCAGATGCGCGTTTTTCCCATATTCCATTTATTTTCCTCACAGCCAAAACCACCATCGAAGATAAACTAACTGCCCTTGGTTTAATGGCCGATGATTACATTACCAAACCATTTTCTTTGCAAGAGTTGGTTTTTAAATGTAGAAATGGAATAGAAAATAGAAAGCAAATTATTACGGCCAATTTAATAAACGATGTTGAATCAACTTTTGATTCTCGCGACCAAAAATTCTTAGCCCAAATAAAAGGGTTTATTCAAAAGAACATTACCAACGATGAACTAGCCCTTGCAGATTTTGCCTCTGAATTTCCTATGAGTATATCCTCTATTCAAAAAAATATTAAAAGAATTTGTGGCCAATCTTTGTTCAAACTCATTATTGATATGCGCCTTCAAAAGGCTAAAAACATGATTGAATCGGATGCTGCACCTATCTCAGAAGTGCTTGTTCATTGTGGTTTTAGTAACCACAACCATTTTACCAAAAAGTTTAAAGATACCTACGGAATTCTGCCTTCTAAGCTCAGTAAATCCAATAAAGCTGGCGAGAATTAATGATTTTAGTTTTCTAATTTTTGTACATATAAAGGTAGTAATTGGCTATATATATACTTGTTTTTATTTCACTTTTACTACATGGTAATAAGAGCAATAAAAGAAAGAAAATTTTCAATTAACTACCGTAAAGTTAGTCAACTAGATTCGGTTATTCTCCACTATCAAGGCGAAGTTTTATTTTTAAAATACCAAGATATAGCCTTATTTATGTTTGAACCCAATTTTGAGTTTTTGTATTTTTACTGCAAAGATAAAACCTATAAAATATTTGCAGACGCTGGTTTGGTGCTAGCTTTAATGAAAGCCTTACACGCAAATGGCTTTATTCCAGTTAAAAGTTATACCATGGTAAACATCAAAGATTGCCTTAAAATTGAAAGAAATTCTATTCACAACTACTCTTTGTTTCTAAACTATTTTGGAATTTTGCCAGGCATAGATTTAAACCTGGTTAAAAGGTATGTTTATTATGATATAAAGCCCTTCGATGCGGCAAAATAATAGGCTAGGCTACCTATTCCTACTTTTATATAGTTATACCTAATTCGTAAATAGCATATTTTAAAAGATTTGGCCTATAAATCTATTGTGTTGTTTTGCCATGTGAATATTGGACTTGGCTATACATCCAGAAGGTATCAATGTTTAAAGTGCAATGCCTCCTTTCATACGGTAGTTAAAAATAACAATAAGAGCGCTTTTGGTCCCTACGCTGAAAATTCGAGTGCTTCGCATTAGGTTTAAAGGCAATGCTTTTCTTTAAAAGCACTTTTGCATAGAATACAAAAAAAACTGGTTTTACCTTCCTTTGAACCTTTTTATAAAATTGCTTGACTTCTCCCTAACACGTTTTCGCTTTTGCCCAATACAATATATTTTTTTGAAAATAAATTGTCAGGAATGAGAACTAAATTCGACTATTTAGCAACTAATCGAATTTAAAACGTGATATTGGCCAAACTAAAATCAAGCTTTTTGCAAAATGCAATTGAGCCTAATAAACATAGTATGAGAAAATTGACTACCGTATTCTATGCCTCTTTTTTGGGGCTAATCTTAACAGTAAGTTCTTGTAAAAAGGATGAACCTACAGAAACAGAAATTACGCCTTCGGCTGTGCCCGAATTTTTCGGAAATGCCACTCAAACCAAACCAGAATTTGTACTAATTGCCAATGCAAGTTCTCGCCTTAATCAGCCACAAGATTTAGATTTTCATCCACACAGACCCAATGAATTGTGGATTATAAACAAAGAAACGGCCAACACAGGTGGGTCTACCGTTATGCTTACCGAAACAGGTACTCCCAACCAAAAATTTGATTTTAGAAGAGACGGAAACGCTTGGCATTTTATGGCTTTACCTTCTGCCATTGCCTTCAGCGATAATGGAAATTGGGCAACAACAGCCAATATTTTAGATGCCAACCACAGTGGTGGAACTTTTACAGGTCCTACGCTTTGGTCGAGCGATTTAAACATATACGCCAAAGACCATGGCCCAGGCACAAATGGCAGTCATTTAGATATGCTTCATGCAAGTCCTTACAGCATGGGAATTGCCGCCCAATTTGATAATGTGTTTTATGTATTTGATGGCTACCATGGAAACATTGCCAGGTATAATTTTGCTGCCGACCATGGTCCGGGAATGCATTACCATGGTGATGGAAAAGTTCATAGATTTACCGAAGTGCGCGTTAAAAGAGACGCTGATGTTCCTTCCCACCTAATTTTAGATGCCAGTAACGAATGGTTGTATATTGTAGATGGCGGAAATCAAAGGGTTTTACGTATGAACATTAAAACTGGAACCAAAGCAAGAAATTTACCACTTTTAAATGAAGAACTTGAAGAATATTGGGAGATGAAAGATGTTGTTTGGGAAGAGTTTATTCCAAGTAGCTTTGGCTTAAAAAGACCATGCGGTATTGCCATTAACGGAAATCGTTTATTTGTGTCTGATTATGAAACAGGCGAAATTATTTGCTTCAACATTCAAACTAAATCAGAAATTGCAAGGGTTAATACCGGAGCAAAAGGTATCATGGGGATTGTATTAAACAAAGACAATTCTATTTTTTATACCAATGCTTTAACCAACCAAGTAATGAAGATTAAGCCAAGCAACTAAGCTATTTCTGTTTTACCCAAGTGGTTTTTGTTTGGCAAAATGCCAACAAACCTTCCGGACCTAATTCTCTTCCAAAGCCAGATTTTTTAATGCCTCCAAAGGATATTCTTGGGTCGCTTTTAACCATTTGGTTGATATAAACCATGCCACTTTCAATTTGATTGGCAAGGCGTTCGGCTCGACCTAAATTGCTGGTAAAAATGCTGGCACCTAAACCGTATTGTGTGCTGTTGGCTATGGTAATTAATTCCTCTTCGCTGCTGTATTCAAATACAGATAAAACAGGGCCAAATAATTCTTCTTGCGCGGCTAAATTATCAGTAGGAATTTGGCATAAAATACTTGGTGGAAAAAAGTATCCGGTACTTGGAATTTGGTCTTGTTGCCAAAATAAAGTAGCTCCTCCTGCCAAACATTGTTGAACTTGCGATTGCAATTTTTCCTGTAAATCTTTTCGGGCAATAGGCCCTATAAATACATCAGATTCTAGCGGGTTACCTATTTTATACGCGGCTATTTTTTCTTTGGCCAAATTTAAAAATAAGTCTTTCATACTGGTGTGAACCAAAAAGCGTTTGGCAGCTACACAACTTTGTCCATTGTTTTGAAATCTACTAAAAAGAACCTCGTCTATTACGGCTGGTAAATCTACATCATCTAATAAAATTAATGGGTCGGAGCCACCTAATTCTACCACCACTGGCTTTAGATGTTTGCCAGCTAAACCCGCAATATGGGCACCCGTTTGGGTGCTTCCAGTAAAAGTTACTGCATTAATTTTAGGGTTTCCAATGGCATGCTCTATTTGTTCATTGTTTAAAAAATGTGTACTAAAAAGATGTTTTGGTAAGCAAGTTTGCTCCAATATTTTTTGAAGCGCCAAAGCAGATTGTGCTACATTTGGCGCGGGTTTTACAAGCATTGCATTTCCGGCTACAAGGGTGGGGATGGCACTTCTTAAAATTTGCCAAAAGGGAAAATTCCAAGGGAAAATACCCAATACCGTTCCCAAGGCAATTTTTTCAATTTTTACCATCGTTCCATTTCCCAAATCTTTTTGGGCTGAACCTAAAATAAGCGCTGCTTCTGCTTCATAATATTCGCATAAACTCGCACTTTTTAACACCTCTGCTTTGGCATGTGAAAATAGTTTACCCATTTCTTCACTTGCAATTTGTGCCAAATAATCTGCCTGTTCTCTGAGCAATTGAGCCAATTCAGGAAGAAACGCTATTCTTTGGGAAAGGGGAGTGTGCATCCAAACTTTTTGCGCCCTATTTATTTCCTCTATGCTTTGGTTCAAATAAACCTCAGAAACCACGGTATCAAATTCGGCAATGAGTTCTTCTGAGAAAGGATTGATGCTTTTAAACTGCGACTGATTATTCATATATTATAAAGGCTTGAGTTTGGCAATTTGTTTAAAAAAAAAGAAGCGCCATGCGCTTCTTTTTTTTTAGTTTTTAGTTTCCTCTAAAGTTGGCAGGGCGCTTTTCTAAAAACGCTTTGGTACCTTCTATAAAATCTTCTGAACCGAAGAAATTTCCGAACTCATTAATTTCTACATTATTACCGTCTGCACGTTTTTCGTAATAAGCGTTTACGCAACGAATTACGCTGGCAATGGCCATTGGCGCTTTGGTTTTAATCTTGTTTAAAATCTCTTCGCACTTGGCTATCAATTCTTCTGCTGGCACCACGTGGTTTACCAATCCTAATTGCAAGGCAGTAGCAGAATCAATCATATCGCCTGTCATTAAAAACTCTAAAGCTCTACCTTTACCAATTAATTGAGCCAATCTTTGGGTACCTGCATAACCTGGCGTAATTCCTAGGTTTACTTCTGGCTGACCAAATCTTGCTTTTTCTGAACACACACGAATATGGCAGCTCATGGCTAATTCGTTACCTCCACCTAAAGCAAATCCGTTTATAGCGGCAATTACTGGTTTTGGGCAATGGTCTATGGCACGTAAAACGGCATGACCTTCTTCGCTCATGCGGGTTCCTTCTTCTACAGTAAAGTTGGCAAATTCTGCGATGTCTGCACCAGCAGCAAAAGCTTTACTTCCTTTTCCAGTGATAATTACACCTCTAACACTTGGCTCATCATAGATACTAAGAACAGCGTTTTTAATATCTGTAAGGGTTTGAATGTTTAAGGCATTCAACTTGTCTTCACGGTTGATAGTGATGTAAAAAATTTGATTTTTACTTTCAGTTATCAAAGTTTGGTAAGTTGTTTCAATACTCATATTGTCAATCATTCTATTTAAATTTAGTAATTAATTTCGGGTGCAACTTTAGTATTTATTTTAGAGAAACAAAATAACATTTGTTGCACATCATCTATTTGTATAAAATTAAGATTTTTTAAAAACTTCTGTTACTTGAAACCCAGTTTTTTATATAGTCAGCAATTTCGCTCGTATGGGTTCCGGGAGTAAACAATTTTCCTATTCCCATTTCTTGCAACTTATGGATGTCTTCCTCAGGAATAATTCCACCTCCTGTAATTAAAATATCTTCAATGTTTTGTTGGTTCAGCAAGTCTTTTAATTTTTTAAACACACTGAGGTGAGCCCCAGATAATATGCTTACACCAATTACATCTACATCTTCTTGCACGGCAGCTTGCACAACCATTTCTGGCGTTTGTCTTAGTCCGGTATAAATTACTTCCATACCAGCATCTCTTAAAGCAGTAGCGATAACTTTAGCGCCTCTATCATGGCCATCTAAACCAATTTTTGCAACCAAAACACGTATTGGACGATTCATCATTATTTCGATTTTTTGGATTTTTCTTTGCTGTCCTTTTTAAACGGAATATAGTCTTTGTTTTTCAACTCATTTTCAAAATAGAGTTTAAACTGCTCATCAGACATGGAGTAATAACGCAACATATTTGGTGTTCCGGGTTGGCCACCTCCGCCATCCCCAATTACCATTGGTTCAGCCGGAATGGGTTCATAAGTAAAAGGCACATCAAAAAACGGGAAGTAGGCATCTAACTTATTTTCTGGATTTGATTTGATGCTTTTTTCATGAACGCTATAAAAATTAAAACCCTTGCTAGTAGGTTCAATCACAAATAAATTCCAAAGCGATTTTAAAACCTTGTCTTGGGTTCCAACTACATACAAATCGCCTATTTTATTGAGTTTAAAATTTTGGTGAATGCTTAACTTAGTTTCGCCGTAAGAACCGTCTATGGTAATTTCGTTGTGACTTATATTTAAAAGCATTGTATCTAATAACTTAGACCTAAAATCTTTGCTGTAGTAAACATATTTCCCTTGAATTTCTACCGGAATTAAATCTTGGTATAGTCCAGGCATTTTATCGAAACGAATATCGCTACATCCTGCCATTACAAAGGCAGCCAAAAGAATAATGACTAATTTTCTCATATTTTTTTATGGTTTAAATATCTTAGATTTTACTTGGAATTTGTGTTAATGCGTGATTTAAGCGGCTGATAGTTTCTTGTTTACCAATAAGGGCTGCAATTTCAAATAAAGGTGGCCCGCCAGCTACGCCTGTTACAATTACCCTAAACAATTGTAAGAAATCTTTCCCCAAGATTTCATTTTTTGCCAAGGCTTGCAAATAGGCAGCTTCCACGGTTTCATGGGTAAAGCTGTCTAATTGTTCAAAATTGGCAATTAAATCGAGTAAAAGAGCAGGTATTTTGTCCGACCATTTTTTCTTAATTACTTGTTCATCGTATGTTTTAGGTGCTATGAAGAAGTAATTGCTATAATCCCAAATTTCTTTGGTGAAGCTAATTTTTTCTTTCACCAAGCTGCATACTTTTAGTACAAAATCATCAGAAAAGTCTTGGTTCAGCCCGGCGTTTACAAGCGCGCTGCTTAAGAAAGGCGCCAATGCCTCATCAGATAATTTTCTAACATATTGTTGGTTGAACCATTTGGCTTTATTTTGGTCGAATTTTGCACCCGATTTGCTTACTCTATCTAAAGAAAAGGCCTGAACCAACTCCGGTAATGTAAATAATTCTTGTTGGGTGCCCGGATTCCAGCCTAAAAAGGCCAGTAAATTTACAACAGCTTCAGGCAAGTAGCCTGCTTCTCTGTAACCACTCGATGGCTCTTGCGTAAATGGATCTTGCCAGTTTAAAGGAAAAACAGGAAATCCTAATCTATCACCGTCTCTTTTGCTTAATTTACCATTGCCTTCAGGTTTTAACAAAAGCGGTAAATGCGCAAATTTAGGCATTACATTTTCCCAGCCAAAAGCCCTGTATAATAGCACATGCAGAGGCGCAGAAGGCAACCATTCTTCTCCTCTAATTACATGCGTAATTTGCATTAAATAATCGTCTACAACATTGGCTAAATGGTAAGTAGGCATGCCATCGCTTTTGTACAATACCTTATCGTCTAATTGATTGGTGTTAAAACTTACCCAACCCCTAATTTCATCTTCAAATTTAACTTCTTCTTTTCTAGGAAGTTTAAAGCGCACCACATAGGCATCGCCATTTTCTAAGCGGCGATTTACTTCATCTTCAGAAAGGGTTAAAGAATTTTTCATGGTGCCACGGGTAATGGCATCATATTTTGCATCTACATTGCTGGCTTTTAAGCGTTCGCGCATTTGTTCAAGCTCTTCTGCTGTATCAAAAGCATAATAAGCTTGTCCGTTGGCAATCAGTTGCATCGCAAAATCTTTGTACATGGCTTTGCGCTCGCTTTGGCGATAGGGCGCATGAGGGCCATCACCAAAACCAATACCCTCTGAGGCTTCAATGCCAAGCCACTTAAGCGATTCTATAATATATGCTTCTGCACCCGGCACAAAACGTGTTTGGTCTGTGTCTTCAATGCGAAGTAAAAAATCGCCACCATGTTTGTGGGCAAATAAATAATTGTACAAAGCGGTGCGCACACCACCAATGTGTAACGGTCCGGTAGGACTAGGTGCGAATCTTACTCTAACTCTTCTATCCATAATCAATGAGGGCAAATATAAGGAGTTGCAGGTTTTTAACTACTATCTGAAGTGCTCTGAAATAATTTTTAAAAGAAAAATGCAAAAATATCTAGAACACGTAGTATTTTGCAGCCCCTTGTTCTAACCTAATATTTATAATTTTATGAGCGATCCAAGATTAAAACCATTATTTGATCATTTAAAAGAGGCTATGGACCATGCAGTGGAACATGCTGCCAATGAGTTTACAAAAATTCGTGCTGGAAAGGCACATCCTTCTATGTTAGATTCTGTGAAGGTAGAATATTATGGTTCTTTGGTTCCGGTGAGCCAAGTAGCAAATATTAATACGCCTGATGGGCGTACTTTATCTATTCAGCCTTGGGAAAAAAATACCATCCAGGCCATAGAAAAAGGAATTATTATAGCCAATTTGGGATTTACCCCAACCAACGACGGTTCTACCATTCGTATTAATTTACCTATGTTAACCGAAGAGCGTAGAAAAGACATTGTTAAAAAGGTAAAACATGAGGCAGAATTTGCCAAAGTAGCCATCAGAAATATTCGCAAGGAAGTGAATGAGAGCATCAAAAAAGCACAGAAAGAGGGTGTTCCAGAAGATGATGCCAAAACTGCCGAGGCACAAGTTCAAAAGACAACCGATATTTATATCAAAAAAATTGATGATTTAACAGCTGCTAAAGAGGCAGACTTAATGCAGGTTTAAAACAGTAAGCATGTTTAAGCTTCCTGCAAATACAAAGAAATATGTAACACTAACTGCCAAGGCAGTTGGTGTTTTTTTGTTGTTACTTATCCTCTGTTTCTTTGCCTTTAGAACCTATTTTTTAGAAAAAGGTATTGCTAAGGTTCAGCAAAAGTTAGCAGATAAATATCAGATAGAATTACAGGTTGGTTCAGCCCAATTTGTGGGTTTGTCTGGTATTAATTTAAGCTCCCTGCGGCTTATTCCTCAAGGAAAAGACACCCTCTTAGATTTGCAAGAATTCTCTCTAAGCATAGACTTGTTTTATGCTCTTTTGGGCGATGTTAGGTTGAAAAGCATTGGCCTAAAAAATGGATATTTTCAATTGTCTAAAAAGAACGAAGTGCGCAATTATGGCGCCTTTTTGGGAGAAAAATCAGATAGTACTTTGGCTGAACCTAAAGTAGAAGAAGAGGAAGCAACAGCTACTCAAAATTATGCTAAGGTTTTGTTTAAATTACTCAAAAGGGTATTTAATCAAATACCAGATGAGGTGCATATACAAGACTTTATGCTGAAGGCCATTGATGAAGACATTGCGGTAAGTTTGGCTTGGAAAAATCTTCTTTTTAAAGAGGGTGCCGTCAATGCCGATATGCAGGTTGTATCGCAAAACCAATCACAAATTTGGAAGTTGAGTGGCATGGCTTTTCCTAGCGAAATGAAGGCAGATATTAGTATTTCTAGCCTCGATACCAGTAGGTTAATGCTGCCTTACTTGTCAGAAAAATATAAACTTCAAGCAGGTTTTGGTTCAGCCAGATTGTTAATTAAGAACATTGTTTTGCAGAACAATGAATTGCATATTGATGGGCTTGCCAATGTTCAATCGTTGATGATTAACCATCCAAAAATTTCTTCTAAGGATGTGGTTTTGTCGGAGTTTAATTTTGATTACTTATATAAAATAGGCGAAAATTATTTAAGCCTCGATAGCAGTTCAAAGGTGTTGGTGAATGGGGTTACTGTTTATCCATTTATACAATTTACCAATGGACCAGATACCATTTACCACTTGGTTTTAAAAACAGAGCCCATTGCTGCGCAAGCTTTTATAGATGCTTTGCCAGAAGGCTTGTTCTCGCATATTAAAGGCATGGAAGCAAGCGGTAGTTTTAGTTATCGCTTAGACTTTTTGCACAATGAAAATAATCCTGATGCCATGGTTTTTGAAAGTAATTTGCAAAAAGATGGCTTTGTAATTCATAAGTATGGCGCAGCCAATTTGGGTAAAATGAACCAAGAGTTTAGCTATACTCCTATTGAAAACGGAAGGGCTATGCGCACTATTTTTGTTGGTTCAGCCAATCCTTATTTTACCCCGCTAGAACAAATTTCGCCTTATTTACGAAATTGTATTTTAACCAGTGAAGACCCTTCTTTCTTTTACCATAGGGGTTTTGTAACCGAGGCTTTTAGGCAATCTATTGCTAAAAATATTAGAACCGGAAAATTTAAACGGGGTGCCAGTACCATTAGCATGCAGCTAATGAAAAACCTGTTTTTGAGCAGAGAAAAAACCATGGCGCGCAAACTAGAGGAAATTGTTTTGGTGTATATTTTAGAGAATAACCGAATTGTATCTAAAGAAAGAATGTACGAAGTTTACCTCAATATTATTGAGTGGGGTCCCAATGTTTACGGAATTGGAGAAGCTTCGCGCTTTTATTTTCAGAAATCTCCCGATAAACTTACCCTGAGCGAAAGTATGTTTTTAGCCACTTTGGTGCCTAGCCCAAAGAAATTTATGTGGCGTTTTGATAAGGAGGGTTTAGTTAAACCTTATTTGGGCAGAACCTTTGGATTTTTATCAAACAAAATGTTGCACAGAAGTTTAATTGTACCAGAAGATACTATTGGACTTACACATTTAATTAATATTGTGGGTCCGGCCCGTAAATTCATTATCAAAAATGATTCATTGGCCAACGATTCTTTGCTAGAAAGAGAACTAGAATTAATACAAAATGGTGGGGCTCGCGAAGAGGATTAATGTTTGGCCATTGTACTTGGCTTTTGTATTGGAGCTGCTTTTTCTCTTCTACAAAAAGGGCGAATTTGGCTTCGTAATTAGTCCGCTTATCCTGATACTCTCTGGTTTATTTATGGCTGTTTGGCCTTACTTTATGTTGCGCAAAGAACCGCTTCAGTTTTATTCCGAAAATGGAATTAAGAGGCAATTAAGTGCCAAGGATACTACCATTGTATTTGTCATTTTATTGGGTATTGCCATTATAATGGGTTTTTGGGTAAATGCTTTAATGGAGCAATACCCAATTAATATTAAACATTCAGATATCATCCCTTTTATAGAGCAGGTATATTTAAAAAGAGTAGATTTGGCTGAACCTATTTATGCCGAAGTAGATGGATATGGATATGGAAAAGGTCACCCCGGCTACATGCCTTTTCATTGGATGTTTTTTGTAATAAGTTATTTTTTACACATAGACCATCGCTGGATTCCCTTTGTGTTTTTTATACTCGCCACCGGATTGTATACTTACGTGTTGGGCTTTAATTTTGCTCATGTAAAGCAGGTTTTATTTTTAATGTGCTTGCCACTTTTTGTGCTGTTTACCATTTATTTTGAAAACAGCAGTGATGCCATGCATACCATAGAAATTTTAATTCTTGCTTATTATTTGGTGTTGGGTGTTTCCTTTTTTTCAAGAAATATTTGGGCTCAGGCATTTGCTTTGGCCTTACCTACTTTATCTAGGTATGCCTTGGTTTTTTGGTTGCCCGTTCATTTTTTAAATATGTTGCCCAAACAAAGCAAGCGTTTTTTTCAATTGGGTTTTGCTTTTATGGGGGTGATTTTACTGGTTTTATTGCCTTTTCTAATTCAAGTGCCAGATATGTTTGAAGGTTTTAATAGTGCTTATGGCAAAGCAGCTTTGGGAGAATGGGATGGGCAAGATTGGCAAAAAGCGGGCGATAAACCTTTTCAATTGTTTAGAGGTTTGGGTTTGGCTAGCTGGTATTATGAGTTTTATCCAGGTTCACTTTTAGAAAAAATAGAAGCCATCCAAAAACATTTGTTGTATGTTTCTGCGGCGGCCATTGTATTTTTATTGATAGCTTACCGTTGGGTTCAATCTCTGGTGCCTGCTAATTTATATAGTTTATTGGCTTTAAAATTTAGCTTAACTTTATTTTATGCCTTTATGATTATTCCATATAATTATTTAAATTGGGTTCCAATGATGCTTTCTGTTGTAATTTTATCGCGCTTAAACACGCATTTTTGGGTCAAACAAAACTAATAACATGGAAATTTCTGTTGTAATACCCGTTTATAGAGCCGAGCTAATTATGGATGAGCTGATAGCTCGTTTAACCAAGGCTTTAGATGCCATTACACCTCTCTACGAAATTATTTTAGTGGAGGATGGTGGGCCAGATAAATCTTGGGATAAAATTGTTTTTCATGCGGCTAAGCATTCCCAAATTAAGGGAATTTTGTTATCAAGAAATTTTGGTCAGCACCACGCCATTACCGCGGGTTTAGATGCCAGTAAGGGCAATTGGGTGGTGGTAATGGATTGCGATTTGCAAGACCAACCCGAAGAAATTGTGAAACTATACACCAAAGCTAAAGAAGGTTTTGATATTGTTTTTGCCAGAAGAGCGCAACGACAAGATGGTTTTTTTAAACGCATGAGTTCGGCTGTTTTTTATGGAGTTTTTGCCTATTTAAGTGGCATTCCGCAAGATAATAGCATAGCTAATTTTGGTGTGTACAGCAGAAAAGTAATTGATGTGATAAACAGTATGCGCGAGCCCATGCGGGCCTTTGCGCCTATGGCAAGGTGGGTTGGTTTTAACCGTACTGCCATAGATGTAGCACATGCAGAAAGATTTGCCGGAGAAAGCTCCTATAACTGGACAAAGTTAATAAACTTAGCACTCGATTTTGCGATGGCATACTCCGATAAGCCTCTAAAATTAACCGTTAAATTGGGTATTGGCATTTCTATTTTATCTGTATTGTATACGCTTTACAATATTATTTTATACAATCTTGGAAGCATTACCATTACCGGATATACCAGCTTAATAGTGTCTATTTGGTTTTTGAGTGGCTTAATTATTTTTACCCTTGGCATTATTGGATTATACATTGGAAAAATGTTTGAGGGCATCAAAAACAGGCCTTTGTACATTATAGATAAAACTACCTAAATGCACATTAATAGACTTAGTTGGGATAGCGATTTTTTTGGATATGAAGTAGGTTCAGCCAATGATTATAGCCATTTAGAGGCAGATAACATTGCCCTGGCTCAATCCCCTTTTACACTTATTTATCTTGGTCTGAACCAAAAGATAATTGATGCGCCCTCTCATTTTTTTCTGGCAGATGAAAAATTAGTATTGAGCATGGATATTGGTTCGGCCAATAATTTTGAGGTGCATCCAAACATACAAATACTAACAGAAAGCAGCGATAGGCTGTTTAGTTTAGCCTTGCAAAGTGGCATATATTCTAGGTTTAAGGTTGACCCAAATTTTAAAAATAATGAATTTGAACGCTTATATAAACAATGGATTGTAAATGCTTTGCAGCCAAAGCCAAATCAATATGTGGCAGGTTTTTTTGACAAAGATAGCTTGGCTGGTTTTGTATCTATAGCTGAAAAAGAGGGTATTTTGCATATTGGATTAATAGCGGTAGATGCGGCCACGCGCGGCAAAGGCATTGGGGCAAAATTGCTGCAATTGGTTTTTGCGTATGCCCAAAAAAACGGATTTAAACAGGTTAATGTAGTAACCCAAGCAGCCAATGCACAAGCTTTGGCTTTCTACGAAAAAAATTCATTTCAAATTATTTCTCGCACTTATATATACCATGTATGGAAGCAACATTGAGCATTCCTTTTAATAAGCCTTATTTAACGGGCAAAGAAACCCATTATATTTACCAGGCCGTGCAAAGTGGCAAAATATCTGGTGATGGCATGTTCACTAAAAAATGTCATACTTTTTTTGAAGAGCGTTTTGGCTTTAAAAAATGCTTGCTCACTACCTCCTGCACAGATGCCTTAGAGATGGCTGCCATCTTATTAAACATTGAGCCCGGAGATGAAGTAATATTGCCTTCTTACACCTTTGTTTCTACAGCCAATGCCTTTGTTTTACGCGGAGCTAAATTGGTTTTTGCCGATAGCCAAGAGGGAAATCCAAACATGGATGTAGCCAGTATTGAAGCTTTAATTACCCCCAAAACCAAAGCCATTGTTCCGGTTCATTATGCGGGCATTGCTTGCGATATGGATGCCATCATGGATTTGGCAAATAGCTACAATTTATTCGTGGTAGAAGATGCCGCCCAAGCCATTGATGCGTATTATACAGGTAGAGATGGGCAAAGAAAACCACTGGGTTCTATCGGACATTTAGCGGCGTTCTCTTTTCATGAAACCAAAAATATTATGAGTGGAGAAGGAGGGATGTTGCTTATAAACGATGCGCAATTTGCCAATAGGGCAGAAGTAATTAGAGAAAAGGGAACCAATCGTTCGGCTTTTTTTAGGGGCGAAATAGACAAATACGGATGGGTAGATATGGGAAGTTCCTTTTTACCTTCCGATATTTTAGCGGCCTTTTTGTTTGCTCAATTAGAAAGCTTATCAGAGATACAAGCGCGCAGAAAAGAAATTTGGGAAACCTATCATACCGCTTTTCAGCCTTTGGCTAAGGCTGGGAAATTAAGTTTGCCACAATTGCCTGCTTATGCCAGCAACAATGCCCACATGTATTATTTGGTTTGTGCTTCCTTGGCCGAAAGAACGGCTTTAATAGAGGTGCTAAAAGCCGCTGGCATCATGGCTGTTTTTCATTATTTATCTTTGCATACTTCTCCTTTTTATGCCAATAAACATGATGGTAGACACTTGCCCAATACCGATTTTTACAGCGATTGTTTGCTTCGCTTACCTATGTTTTATGAGTTAAGTTTGGAAGACCAAGCGCGTATTATTGAAGTAATTGTAAGGTTCTACCAACCTTAAATTTTTTCTGCTACAATAAAGCAACTTCCTCCCATACTTATCCTTTTTCCTGCTTTTATTTGCTTTACTTCAAATTGCCAAATGCGGTTTAGAATATTACTTATTAAGCCGGGTTTTTCTTGGTGTTCATGCTTATGTTTGGCTACATCGTTGGAGTTTTTATTTAAGCCGAGTTTGCTTGGGAGGCTTCTAAATAAAAATACGGCAATGGGTAAAATTGAAAAGATATAGGTGGCATACTTGACTTTAAACCCAGCATCAACAAGCTTTTCGGAGATTTGAGCAATGTTGTATCTGCGGTAATGACCGGCATCTACATCTTCATTCGACCATAAAAATTGAAAGGCAGGAACTGTAATAAAAACCTTGCCATTGGGTTTTAGGTAAGCATGTATGGCTTGCAAAAATGCTTGATCTTTTTCTATGTGTTCTACCACATCAAATAAACCTATAGCAGCAATGCTTTCTTTTATAAACTGAGCATCTTCTAGGGTTGAACAAACAATATGTTGTAGTCCTCTTTTGTGTGCGTTTTTACAACCGGTAAATCCGGGTTCTATGAGTACTGTTGGAATCTGATTGGCTTCTAGGTTTTTTGCTACAAATCCATTTCCTCCACCTATATCAAAAAATACATCTTGGGTATGGAATTTTTTTACTGCTTCGAGTATGCAATTATTTCTATGTTTGAACCAAAAACTATGCTCTTCAATCTGGTAACAAATAGAATTTCCTTCTTCTGGATAAGAAATTTCGCTAGCACTTGTAGCATGCCAAATTCCTTCTTTTTGAACCAATGAATGACTATAATCTGATAGGTTAATTTTACGCATACTTGGGTGTTATTGCTTTACAAAAAGATAGTAAAACGTGTTTTTCTTTTGGTTATTTACCAAGGCAAAATGGGTGTCTTCGCGCAAGGTGCTATCTTGTCTTATTTGTGATAAAGGGATGTTTCTCTCTTCCTGCATAAGCAGCGAATCAAAAATCAAAACTTCTCCTTTTTGCATTGTTTTTGCGGGCACCTCTGCACCTGGATAAAGCCATGAGCCTTCTTTAAAAATATCTGCTCCGGTAAATAAACCCAATTCTGTTTCGGCGAAATAATATAC
>JAUYMZ010000208.1 GCA_030699355.1 Bacteroidota bacterium
GTAAGAAAAAGCATGTATTTTAGATTCAAATTGTGTTTCTATCACATCTAAATTAAATCCTTTTCCACGTACATTGGCCTCTAAATCTATAATGCCCAAATCTTTATTTTTAAGATAAGAACCCAACATAAAATTATGTAACTTAAACACTCCCGAGTATTCACTCAATTGGGTACTTTCATTTAGCTTCATGTTTAAATCTGTTTGGGCTGAACCAAAAGCTGTTTCGATGTTACCATAACTCACAAAATCTTCATAAAATCCAGTAAAATTACCTTTATAAACCATCTTGCCTAAATCGGTCATTTCTACGGGTAATTCCATATCTATAATTTGAGCTAACTCATTGGCCACTGTAGATGCATAATCTACTTTAAAATCCATGAAGGTTTCCGATATTTCTGGCAATCCCCTGAAACTAATATCCCCTACAAAACGGGTATCTTTACCCATAGTAGCGAGCACATTCTTGATTTTTAAATTACTTATTGGTCCTTTTCCTTCGCCGCTAACTGTGGCTTTGTA
Organism: Bacteroidota bacterium; assembly: GCA_030699355.1. Taxonomy (GTDB): domain Bacteria; phylum Bacteroidota; class Bacteroidia; order UKL13-3; family UKL13-3; genus B1. Next base: position 526 of record JAUYMZ010000208.1, read on the forward strand.
TTTGTAATTTTTAAAGGAAGGTACAAAATAGGCAATGTCTTTCATATCTACTTCCGATTGGTTCAAACCAATAGAAAATGAAACTTTATCAATGAACTTTCCATAATCATCGTAACTTTTGGTGTTCAAACTAAAATAGTTTTTTAAATGACTATGGGGAGTAACTAAATCCATTTTATTGAGCTCAATTTTACTTGGGGCAATAATGGCAAAGGCGCTCAAGCGGCTTATTTCGAAACCAGAGCGCTCCATACAACTTAAGTTTTTTACATCAAAAGCCAATGAATCGTCAATAATTTGAAAGCGTTTCGACCTAAAATTGGTATGAGAAATATCAATGCGATTGTAATCGAAACCTTCAGGAAAGAATTTACCGGTTGAATCAATATACATAAACCTCGAATCCATGCACTCTAAGTTTCTAAACTCAAGAATAAATGGCTTTTGATTTGGATTTACGACCGTATCATTTGGGTTTAAAAATAAATTAATCACATCGAAGCTATACGTACCATCTTTGTAGGTTGTCAATTTACAAAGACCTTCATCTAAAACCAAATCGTTTAAGATAATATGGGTAGAATCTATGTTTAATCCCATTAAATTAAATTGAATTCTACCGGCAAAAAAGGTGGTATCTCCTTTTTGATCGGCAAAATTTACGTTTCTAAGACTTAAATACGTCCAACCATCATACCTTATTTCGCCAATGCTTATTTCGGTATGAAAGGTATTATTTAACCACGTTGTGAGCCTTTTAGCTGCATAATTTTGAAAAGAATGTGTGTTCAATAAAAGGTATAGCAGCATCAGCAACCCCAGCAGGCTTGCAAATAATACATAAGATATTTTGATAAACTTCTTTAGCAACGTAGTTTTGCGTGAAAGATAAACAATTATAGTTGTGACCGCAAATTTGCAAAAAGATATTCTAATTCTCGCTATCGAATCGTCGTGCGATGATACCGCAGCCTCCATTATTAGAAATGGGAAGATTCTTTCCAACAAAGTTGCAAGTCAGGGAATTCATGAGCAATATGGTGGCGTAGTGCCAGAACTCGCAGGCAGAGCGCACCAGCAAAATATAGTTCCCGTGGTGGATGTGGCTTTACACAACGCGGGTGTTTCCCTCCATCAGTTGAGCGCCATTGCCTTTACAAAAGGTCCGGGATTAATTGGTTCTTTAATGGTTGGCTGCTCTTTTGCCAAATCTTTGGCTCAATCTTTATCTATTCCTTTGATTGGCATACACCACATGGAAGCGCATGTTTTGGCACATTTTATTGATGAACCCAAACCGCAATTTCCTTTTTTGTGTTTAACCGTGAGCGGTGGACACACCCAAATAGTGAAAATGAATGATTATTTCTCTTCCGAAATCTTAGGAAAAACCATTGATGATGCCGCAGGAGAAGCTTTTGATAAGGCTGCCAAAATATTGCAGTTGCCTTATCCAGGAGGGCCATTTGTTGACAAATACGCTAAGTTGGGTAATCCTAAAGCCTTTTTATTCCCTCAACCCAATATCCCAGATTTAGATTATAGCTTCAGCGGAATAAAAACATCCTTTTTATACTTTTTGCAGAAAAAAATGAAAGAGAATCCCTCTTTTATTGAGGAAGAATTATATGATTTATGCGCTTCAATTCAATATACTTTTATCAAGCATTTAATGAAAAAATTGGTTCAAGCCTCGGTTCAAACCGGAATAAAAGAAATAAGCTTAGCCGGCGGAGTTTCTGCTAATTCTGGCCTTCGTTTAGCCATTGAAGAAGAAGGTGAAAAAAGAGCTTGGAATACCTACATTCCAGCCTTTGAATATTGTACCGATAATGCGGCAATGATTGCCATAGCAGCTCACTACAAATTTTTAAGAGGTGAATTTGAAACACTGCAAACAGCGCCATTTGCTAGATAGTGATAAGTATGTTCTTTACTTAGGTTCAGACCAAAAGTAATGGAAACCATTTAATCACTTGGATAATTTATTGGGAAGCACTATTTTTATAAAAAATTTTACATTGAAAAACCTCATACTCATGCGGCATGCAAAGGCCGAAAAGGATTGCGTCAAAGCCTCAGACTTTGAGAGAGATTTAGAAGAACGTGGCAAAAAAGATGCTTTGTTTATGGCCCAACTTTTAGGAAAAACAAAGTTTATTCCTGAGCAAATTGTAGCTAGTCCGGCCAATAGAACCAAACAAACGGCAAGCATTGTTTCTAAAGAATTAAAAGTAAAAAACTTAGAACTAGACTCTAATATTTACGAAGCTGATATCTCAGACCTGATGCATGTGTTGAGAGAATTTGACGATCAATTTAAACAGATATTATTGGTAGGGCATAATCCAAGTATAACTGGAATGGTGGGTTATTTAACCCAATCTTTTGTAGAACACATTCCTACTTCTGGCATTGTTGTTGTTGAATTGCCAGCATTAACTTGGAAGCAAATTCAAAATAGAACGGGTAAAGTTCTTTGGCACCAATCACCTAAAGGACTTCCCATATTTTAAAAACATTAATATACATACATGTTACAAAAAGTCATTATCTTTTTATATTTAAGCACCCTTGTTTTTAGCATTACCGCGCAAGAACTTCCATTTAGCGGCACAAAAAATAAAAAGGCAGAGTATCATTTTGGGGAAGCATTAAAGACCTTTCAAATGCAAGATTTCGACAGAACCCAAAACTCTTTGGATAGAGCTTTGGCCCTCGACCCAAATTTTATTGATGCCTATATGATGTTGGCAGAAATGAAAAAAGACAATGAAAAATATGATGATGCCATTGCCTTATACAATAAAATTATTGTGATAAATCCAGCTTTTCCCATGAGTTATTTTGGGAGAAGTAGGTGCTACTTTATGCAAAAAAAGTATGAAGAAGCTTTTAATGATGCTACTAAATTCATGGAATTTCCGGATTACTACCAAAAACATGATCAAATAAAATCTGTAAAAGTAAACGCAGATTATGCTCGAAATGCCATCAAAAAACCCTTCCCGTTTGAACCTATAAACCTAGGAAATATGATAAATTCCATGGATAATGAATACTTTCCTGGTATTACAGCGGATGAACAAATTTTAATTTTTACTCGATTAGTAAATGGTAGAGATGAAGAATTTTATAGAAGTATCAAAGTAGATGGAAAATATACCCTAGCCCAAAATATGGGTTATCCCATAAATACAGAAAGAAATGAAGGTACCGTTTCGCTATCTGCCGATGGGCAGTATATTTTTTATACCGCTTGTAACCGCCCAGGTGCAAAGGGTAGCTGCGATTTATACCTCAGTAAACTAGATGGAAACAGTTGGTCTGAACCTGTAAATTTAGGAGCACCCGTAAATACAGCCTCTTGGGAAAGCCAACCCAGCCTTAGCTTTGATGGAAAAGTGCTATATTTTAGTAGCAACAGACCCGGTGGATATGGCGAAAGCGATATTTGGTACACCACTTTTAAAAATGGGCGTTGGACCCCCCCAGTTAATGCCGGACCAGAAATAAACACTCCCAAAGATGAGCAATCGCCCTTTATTGCCAAAGACGATCAAACACTATACTTTAATAGTGAAGGTCACCCGGGAATGGGCGGCATAGATTTATTCTTCTCTAGAAGAGATGCCGATGGAAGGTGGCAAAAACCTGTTAATTTAGGATATCCTATCAATAGTGAGAAAGATGAAACTTGTATTGTAATTGCTTCAAATGGAAAAGATGCATTTATGGCCAGAGATGGCGCAGATTCTAGAGGAGGATTAGATATTTATAGCTTTGAATTATACGAAGAAGCCCGACCCAAAAAAACAGGATACGCCAAAGGAGTTGTATTTGATGCGATAACCAAAAGAAAATTAAGTGCAAAAGTAGAACTGATAGATTTAGCTACAGAAAGATTGGTGGTAGAATCATACGCCAATAAAACCACAGGAGAATTTTTGGTTTGTTTGCAAGGAAATAAAAACTACGCACTCAATGTGGCTCAAACAGGTTATTTATTTTACTCAGAAAATTTTGCTTTGGAAAATCAAAGTGCAACCGAACCCTTGGTTTTATCTGTTCCGCTGCAACCCATTACTGCTGGAGCCAAAGTGGTACTTAAGAATATTTTCTTTGATTCGGATAAGTTTGATTTAAAACCAGAATCGAAAGCAGAGCTAAATAAACTTGCCCAATTTTTAACGGCTAACCCTGGTGTAAAAATTGAAGTTGGCGGACATACAGATAATACCGGTGATTTCACAAAAAACACCAATTTATCTGCCAAACGTGCCTTAGCTGTAAAAACTTTTCTGGTAAATGCGAGCATTGATGCTTCTCGTTTAAGCACCAAAGGATATGCAGATACACAATCCATTGCCGATAATAAAACCCTAGAAGGTAGGGCACAAAACAGACGCACCGAAATAAAAATCATGCCTTAGGTTCAAACATAAGTGCAGTAATAACCTTGGTTTTAAAATAATATAAACACAAATTGCAAGCTCAAAAATCATATATGGAAGCCCGTGTTTCAA
>JAUYMZ010000213.1 GCA_030699355.1 Bacteroidota bacterium
CCAAAACCAAATTTCTTTGCCGCACGCAGAAAAGTTGGTATTGGCGATTATGCCAGCTTAGTAGATATTACCAGTGGTGGTCCGAACCAATGGTTCTGGACATTTGATCCACCTTGTAATTTATGTACCACCCCACCTTATTTTAATAATTTCTTTGCGGGTCCTACCGACCAAAACCCCTTGTTTTTTGGCGGCGACCCAGGTAAGTTTACGGTTTGTTTGCAAGCTTGGAATGCCCGTGGAAGTGATACCGTTTGTAAGAAAGATTATATTGAGATTATCAATAGTATCAATATTTGTAGTGGCAGTGGTGCCTCAAAAAGTTCCGAACAAGAAGGCTTCATGTTTGATGCAGCTGGTCCGGGTTTAAGTTATACGCGCACCCAATTAACCGGTTGCCCTGGGTTTTTAATAGAGCCATGCGGCGATAGCATTGTATTGTGGGTAGAACGCATTAAGATGTTGCCATCCGATTCATTGGTAATACACAATGGAACCAGCGCCAGTGCACCCATTTTACGTACCATTGGCGGCAACAATGTAAATACTTTGCCAGTTGATATATTACAACGTGGAATAAGAGGCGGAAGCAGGTTGTTTGTTCGTTTTAAACTAGGAACAGCAGCCGTACCAGGAGGATATGATTCTGCTGGTTTTGCCATTCGTTGGGAAACTTTGCCACCAAGTTATGGTGCACCTGTTTCAAGAATTCAAGTACAAGATACCATCTTTAGCTTGCAACCTGTTACGTTTAGCAATACCTCAACAGGGGTGTTAATGCAATACTCGTGGGATACAGATGGGAATAATGTATATGATTCTATCAAAGGAACCGTAACCCGCAGCTTTTTGGTAACCACGCCATTTTTCAGAAACATTTGTTTGGTTACCTACAATTGTGTGGGCAGTGATACTTCGTGTAAGAATGTATTGTTTTTACCTACTTCACAAAAACCAATAACACGTTTTGATGCAGATAAAGTACAAGGATTTAATACGGATACCTTCCGCTTTACCGATAGAAGTTTATTTGGCCCAGGAACTTGGAGATGGACGTTTACGCCAGCCAGTGCGCAGTATTTAATGGGAACCAGCAATACCAGCAAGAACCCTGTTATGCGCTTTACGCAAAGAACCAAGTACACCGTAAAATTGGTTGTAACAAATCAGTTTGGAGCCGATTCTTTGATAAAGGTAGATTATGTAAATATTGGCGCCTACGACCAACCACAGTGTTTAAGTGATATAAACTTAGCCGATGGAAGTGTTGGTATTAGTCGTGTTAGATTAGAAAGTGGCATCGATACATCAACCAATGCTACCAATCCTTGCTTCCAAATAGTAGGAGGTAATCAAGCCGCTTCTATGTATCGTGGTAGAAAACATGCTTTAGAAATTGTTCGTCCTGCCACAAGCAGCCCAATGGATAGAAAAGCTTGGATAGACTTTAATATGGATGGATTGTTTACCAACGACGAATTGGTGATGAACGAAAT
>JAUYMZ010000219.1 GCA_030699355.1 Bacteroidota bacterium
CTTTCGTACATATGCAAGTGAAACAAATAAGTCTTGATTTGGAGCCTGCCCTGAGGAATCGAAGGGGGCTTTTTCATCAAGGAAAAAGGTACAAACATTCAATTCAGGCAAATCACCCGGGCAAACACCAATCTCTCAATCAACAAAAAATCTACAAACATACTTCGAAGGCAAATCACCCGGGCCAACACCAATCTCTCAATCAAGAAAAAAAAACATTCAATTCAGGCAAATCACGCAAAATCAATGACCTCAGTCCCTTTCGTTATGGTGAGCTTTTCGAACAATTATTTAATCAAATCAATAGCCTTAACTTTAACAATCTTTCCCTCTTTTGAAATTACGAGATCAGCGCCTTCCTTTTGCTTGGCTACCAACAAACGACTAAAAGCCAAATCGAGACCTTTTATAATTTTGGCACGCAAATCCATTACATTTTCATTTTTCATGGTTTAACTATTTGATTGTAAACGATTGAATCATTAATAACAATATTTTCATTTTTAAAACCTTCGCCAATAACTTGAAATGGAGGTTCTGAATTATCAATGATCATCCAATAATCACATATTGGCAAAAAAAGTTTGTGTAAATTCAACTTACCAGCAGTGTATCTTCTTCTAATTATTGCTTCAGGAACATCATGTCCCCCAGATATAACGCGAGCTTTAACTCGCTCAATAGCAAGCTCAGGTGAATTAAGCCAAAAATAAACTAAAGTTACAAAGTATCCTTTTAATTGAGCCTCCTTAATAAAATGAACATAGGATTTTGAAGCTAAAGTTGTTTCAAATCCAAAATCGGCATTACTATCAATTAAATCTTTCATTCTATTAAGCATAATTCGTCCAGCTTGAATAGCAACCTTTTCAGGTTGAAATGGAGACAATCCTTTTGCAATTTCATCAGCGTTAACAAATTCCTTGCAATTAAGCATGTCGGGCAACACAGAAAATGATGCTGTTGTTTTCCCAGCCCCATTGCATCCAGAAATTATATACAGATTTGACAACCTTTTGCTTATTTATTGCTACAAATGTAATGAATTCATAAGTTTTATTATTATTTTCAAAACGATACCTATTCCAGAAAAAGCAAATTAAATGATTACAAGAAGGAATTATCGAAAATCCATCAAGGAAGGCTTCTGGCTCCTGGCAACTAGCTTCTGGCATTTTTAAACACTAAGGGCACAAGGAAGGCCGCTGGCTCCTGGAATATAGCTGCTGGCTCCTGGCTCCTGGCGTCTGGCAATTTTTAACACTAAGGGCACATTC
>JAUYMZ010000220.1 GCA_030699355.1 Bacteroidota bacterium
GTGAAAACTTGGTGGCAGAATAGTGACAGATGCTAAATAAAAAACTAAATCAGCAAAGCAATTGGTGGTACAGTTGAAACGGGAATGGTGGTACAGTTGAATCCGGAATGTTTTTATTTTTTTGGTTTTATTCCTTTAAAAAACCATAAAAATTTCCGAGATTGCCGGGAGATTATTAGTCAAACACTATGAACAAAACCTACTTTAGATACAAAGAACACCCCGGCGATTTATTTAAAGATGCAAACCTGCATGTGTTGCCACAAGTTGATGGTCAATTAGAAACCCTTTTAACCAGCTTCCTGATGCACTACCAATCAGACGCGAGGGTTACCTATTTAAACGACTTAAGCATGCTGTTAAACAACGAATTTGAAGACGAAACCCAAGAGCTTTTATTTCGAAAACAAATAGGATTTTTATCGAACCCAGAAATTGAATTAGAGATACAATCTATAGAAACTAAGCTCAAGGCAGAAGCCTTTGAAAGATTTTATGGGCTGCTGAGGATTGGGGAGATTGAGGTAATAAACTATTATGAAAACTAACAATTGGACAAGGGAATAGATATTGAACCTTAAAGAAAGTTTGAAAAGAGTAAACACAATAAAAATTATGATGGCGACATAAATTAATTTTCTATGGAAAGAAAACTTTGGACACGAGAAGAATTAATATTGGTTTTTAACCTGTATCTAAAATTGCCTTTTGGTAAATTACATACACGAACCCCAGAAATTATAGATATGGCAAATATCTTAGGAAGAACCGTAAATTCAATTGCCATCAGACTTACCAATTTTGCCTCTTGCGACCCTTATCACCAAAATAGAGGTGTGAAAGGAATGGTTGGTGGCATAAAACAATGCCAACCGATTTGGGATGAGTTTTTTGAGAATAAAGAAATTTTGATTTTTGAAAGTGAAAGAATTTTAGCCCAAAAAGAAAATCAAACTATTGAAAATAAATACCAAGAATTACTTTTTGACCTGAAAGATTTAAAAGGTGAAACCAAACTTCGCGAGGTTAAAACAAGGGTAAATCAAAATGTTTTTAGACAAATAGTTGTTGCTAATTATTCAGGAAAATGCGCAATAACCGGAATTGATTTACCTGAATTACTTTTTGCAAGTCATATAATCCCTTGGTCGAAAAATGAAGAAGAAAGATTAAATCCAGAAAATGGAATTTGCTTATCAGCATTATATGATAAGGCATTTGATAAAGGCCTGATTGCTATCAATGAAAAATATCAAATTCTACTTTCAGAAAAATTAAAACAAAAAAAGAATTACGACTATTTCGGAAAACACTTTGCACAAATAGAAAATCAAACTCTAATTACGCCACAGAAATATCTTCCAAAAAAGGAATTTATTCAATATCATTTGGATGTGGTTTTTAATACAACTTCATAATAGAATGATAAATATATAACAGCGCAAGAAAAGAACTGGTTATCTAGATCAATAAAATTATTGGGCATAACTTCTGAAATGCTTATTTCAATTTTATTCATATTTCAAAAATCATAATTCTTCAATCAAATCTGATTCATCACCCTGCATATCTGACGGGCGAACAATGGATAAAATCAAATTTAAAAAACCAGTATTTCTGAAAAAAAAATTTGGGTTATCCTTTATTTTTTCCTCCATTAAATAAAAACCATAATTAGCATAATTCTCCATTGTTTCAATTAAAAAATCAACCGATTTTCTCTCAGTTATATTTCCCTTTTCTAATTCTATTAGGTCTAATTTTTCTGTTTTGGCGATTAATGAAGTAAAAATAAAATCTCTTAATTTGGGATAGGCTTTTCTCAACTTCTTACTTTCAAGATTTCCCCAATACTGAATTGGCTGTCCTAATACTTTTGACTCTGAAGAAATTGCTCTTTGTTTATTTGCATACAAACCAACAAAATATGCGTAAATGTATAATTCGTAGCCAGAACCAAAGATTTTCCCTCTACTTGCCATAGATTCAACTGAACCACCACCGTATTCAGTAAATTCTCTAAATAAAATGGATTCAAATCTAGTTTCAAACTTTGGATTTCGCTTTGCCCAAATTTCATATAAAGTTTCTTTTGCCATAGTTATTCTTTTATAAGTGTAATTGTAGTTTGTATAGTTGATAAATCCAGATTATCAAAAGGCTTCTGTTTTTCAATCCTATAAATTGTACAATTTTGTGCTTCAATTTTAATACTATCAAGTAACCCAGATTCGGTTAAAAAACTCTTAGTAAAAATGATACATTGCTTATTAATGTTAGATATTATTTTAAAAAAGTCACTTTCTTTTTGTGGCGAAAAAGAGCTGGTAGGAGCATCAAAAATTAACGGGTAATCATTATCCCTTTTTAACCCTGTTAAATCAGAAACTGCAAACAAAACAGACATATACATTGTCGTTTTTAAAGCCTGGTTTGGACTATAAATGGAAACATC
>JAUYMZ010000225.1 GCA_030699355.1 Bacteroidota bacterium
AACCAACCCACCATGAAGGTAAAATAATTGACCTAATCGGCATAGAATTTGCGTTACTGGAGCAGCACTTTTTAAAAACCAAAAATAAACATGCCGCCGTTCAATCGCTCAAGGATAAAGTAGAAAAGCAACTCAAACAAATGGTTGAGCGCAATCCATTAACGGTTGATTATTACAGACGCTATCAAGAAATTATTGAAGAATACAATAAGGGAAAAGATGAGGTAGTTATAAAAGAAACCTTTCGTAAATTAATCGAATTGGTAAAGTCTTATTCAACAGAAGAGGCAGATGCTAAAAGAGAAAAATTAACGGAAGAACAAAAAGCCATTTTCGATATTCTAAGACATGGAAAAAAGTTGTCGGATAATGAAAAGGAGGATGTGAAAAAGTTAGCCATTGAACTATTAGAAGAATTGAAGCAGGAAAAGTTAAAGATAGAACAATGGTCGGATAAGGTTGAAACAGTAGCTGCCGTTTTCACTTTGGTAAACAATAAATTATTTACAGAATTGCCTTACCCAACCTACCAAACAGATGAAGTAGATCTAAAAACTAACCTAATTTATGAACACTTGAAGAGTCAATATTTTGGAGGTGGTATAAGTGTTTATGGAGGGTATTAAGCCTTTTATAATTTTCTGTGTTTTTGCCTCCCACAAAAATTAATTTTAGGGAAAAGAAATATAGGGATGCACAGATACCAACCCCTCAAACCAAACAATCCTAAGGATTTCGTGTTGCTATTGGTTCAGAATAAACACATGGAAAAAACATTTTTGAGAGCAGATTGGGAGCACTTGGTGATGGCAAATTACCGAGTTGAAGCCAGTGTGCTTGAGCCTTATTTGCCCAAAGGCGTAGAGCTAGATTATTTTAATGGCTCGGCCTACGTAAGTTTGGTTGGATTTATGTTTAAAAAAACGAGTTTATTCCATATTCCCATTCCCTTTTTTGGTTCCTTTGAAGAAATAAACCTGAGGTTTTATGTGCAATAGAACACGATTCCATAGAAGAATTCATTTTTGAGCGGTATTTTGGGTTCACCAAAATTAACGAAAACACCTCTCAAGAATTTAGGATTAATCATCCCAAATGGTTAACCCAAAAAATCACACAATGTGAAATCAACTGCGATTTCATTGCCATGTACGGCGCATCCTTTTCCGGCCTGAACCAACAAAAACCAGATTCAATCCTTTTCGCCAACGGCTCTCGCGTATCTGTAAATTGGAAAAGGCATAAATTTTAGGTATCATAAAATTTGTATATTTGGTAAATTATCCATGAAGATCTTTTGAAATTCAATTATGAAACAGTTATCAAAACTGCCGTTACTATCTAAAAAATGTTTTTAAAATGAAAATAATAAACTGGAATGTTGGTAGGCCTAGCAATAGTAAAATAAAAAGAATATCAGAAAAGTTAAGTGACCATATTGGCATTATGGTAAGCCTTTAGTTTGGATAGATTTCATGTTTTATTGGTCATTCTTTTAATCCTAATTTTCGACCCAAACGCACCAACCCATTTTTTTTAAAATAGTCGAATTCTAAGCTAATAATTTCTTTTAGTTCGGAATAGCTGAGGAGAATATTGTGTTTTACTGCATTGTAAATAACATAGTATTCCAAGTCATTTTCGTTTACTTCAATCTTGTTTAAGTTGCTATTTGACGCTAATTCTTCTGCTTTAATTGCAGCCACAAACTCCCATTCTAGATTTACAATGGTTATTACGTCCTCCAAATCTAAGCGCTCTGCAATGGGTTTCGACAACCTATTGAGTATAAATAAGGATGCACATGCATCTTCATCATCATCATATTCCATAAACAAAAATAAGGTATAGGTAGGTCAGAATATGTCGTGGAAAAATAAAGAAACTACACCACTCTTTGGTCTATGTTGCATTTAATATATATGGTGAAATATAGTAAATGGTAAATTGTTTTTTTGTACTAAGTCCGATAATAATTTTGATAAATTATAACAATATTTTTTTTACTTCGCATTTTCTAATTGAGTTTTTATTTGATTTTGGTTTTAAACCTGGGATTTGTGTAATACTGTTTTAGAATTAATCAGATTAACGTTTTTATTTTCATTAGCATTTGGTTAAATAGGGGGGATAAGTCGATTAATTACATTTAAGCCATTACAATAACTAAAATATGATGGGAATCCAATTGGTAAATAAAATGGCTTTGCATAGTGTAATAATGGTTCGACTCTTTTTGTAAAGCTGAAAAAGTAAAATGTAAATCTAACAAACACCAATCATAGTTGTTTTTCGAATGAATATAGATTTAAAATGAGAAAATTGAATAATAAGCTTCGTGTAGAAAAGTCATTAAAATACTCTGGTTCAATTAGAAATTTTAATAAAATAGAATTGCTTAAAGAGGGAGATTATATAATAAAAAATTATGATTTGGATGGGGACGCACCTAAACAGTTTATTAAAGCATATTTTTTCGAAGAAAATAGTACAGTCAGAAAAGAATTTTCATCAACTTGGCGTCCATTTATAGCTAAAACGGCCGAAAAATGGTATCCACATGAATCTATTATTGAATACTTAATTAATAGAATTGGAGAAGAGTTAGGCTTAAAAATGAATAAGATTAGGCTAGTTCGTGCAAATGGTCAAATTAGATTATAAAGTAGTTGAGGCTGAATGTGGTAATTTGTTTACAAAAGAAAGAATTGAATTAATAAATTTAGTATTAAAATTGAGATTTGAAAAATTAAGGAGGAGTTAATATGTTACAAAAGTTTTTTAATTTTTTGAGCAAGGAAGATGATTTAGAAGATTTTCACCAAATGCCAACTAATCAAAATGCAAAATTTATTTTATCTGTAGACAAGATAAATATTGGTCATTTAATTTGTGAAAATGGGGAATGGTTTTTTAAGTACACAAATGAGTTTAAGAATCATGCAGAGGAATATAAAACAATTGTTGGTTTTCCTGATTTAAACAAAATATATAAAAGCGATGCATTATGGCCTTTTTTTCAGGTACGTATCCCAGGTCTTAAGCAACCTGCTATAAGGGAGGTTATTGAAAATGAAAAGATTGATAAGGATGACAAAGTTGAATTGTTAAAACGTTTTGGCCAAAAAACAATAGCAAACCCTTATGAACTTGTGTTAAGTTATTAGTTGTGTTATTTTTCTAATGCAAACATTTGAATACCAAATTCTACGTTTTATGCCGGATAGGGTAAAAGGTGAGTTTTTAAATCTTGGCCTAGTTATTTATAATGTTGAAAATGCAGTGTTTGATTTTAAATTGAATACTAAATCTAATAGGATTAATGTCGTTTTTTCAGAATCAAATGGTCGTTTTATAAGGAATGTTTTGCATAATATTCAATCCAATCTTGATAATTTAAGAGATTCGAGGACAGACAAATTAAATATGGTGCCTATAAAGTCCTTGGATAATTTAACTCGTATGATATTGCCTAAAGATGATAGTGCTCTATATTTTACGGAATCTGAGAAAACCTTGGACGTAAATATTGAGTCAGCCATTGCTTATTTATTCCAAAGATTGGTCTCCGTTAATCATAAAGTGGAAGAGAAGGCCAATTTGCAAGATAAACAAGTGTGGAGCAAAGAAATTGCCTCCCACAAAAATTAATTAAGGTTCAAACCAACTAATTTTTTACCCACTCCACGCCACCTTTTGTCGCGCTGGGCTCTTATATTTGTATGTCCTATCTTTACGCAAATAGTATGAGACCCTTGTTATCAAAATCTACTTATATGTATGGCTTGCAGTGCCATAAGCGTTTTTATTTGAATCGTTTTCATAAAGAGTTGGCCAATCCGATGGATGAGCAATCCCAGGCGGTTTTTCAAAGTGGAACAGATGCAGGTGTGTTGGCGCAGCAATTGTTTCCAAATGGAGTTAATGCCCAGGGAGAGGAGCTTTGGATCAGCCCGAATACAGTGGAAAATACGGCTAAATTACTGAATGAAATAGAGGTGATTTATGAAGCAGCTTTTATGTTTAATGGGGTAATTTGTGCGGTAGATATTTTGGTGAAAAAAGGTGACGCTTTTTATGCTTTTGAGGTAAAATCTACCAATGGTATCAAGGCGCAACACATAGAAGATGCCGCTTTACAATATTATGTTTTAAGCAATTGCGGTCTAACCTAGCCGATTTTTCAATCATCCATTTTGATAGCAAATATGTGCGGATGGGTGATATCAATGTGGAGCAACTTTTTAAGGCAGAGTCGGTTTTGGATGCTGTTTTAACTAAACAAGATTTTATTGCCAAGAACATAGCCGACTTCAAAAAACTTATTCAGCTAAAGAAAATACCGGATATAGAAATGGGGAAGCAGTGCCAACATCCCTATCCCTGTAATTTCAGCAATTATTGTAACAGTTTGGTTCAGCCAGAAGAGGAAGAAACTACCGAATTAGATAACAACATACAAGTGGATAAAGCTGCTTGGCTCAACTACAGCTCCGAGTTTAAATTTCCCTTGTTTTTCTTTGATTTTGAAACCATTCAATACGGTGTGCCGCAGTTTAATTTTTCTAGTCCTTACCAACAAATTCCTTTTCAATATTCATTACATGTTTTGCTTGAACCCAATGCGAAACTGATTCACAGTGCCTATTTGGGTGATGGCATCAACGATCCTCGTCCGGCCTTAATAGAGCAGATGATTCGCGACTTAGGTTCAAACGGAAGTATCATCACTTGGAATATGACCTTTGAAAAAAGTGCCATTAAAAAATTAGCTGAAAACTTCATCGATTACCACGAAGAATTAATGGCCATTCATGATAGGGTGGTCGACCTTATGCCGCCCTTCCGACCCAATCGAGCCATAGTTTACAGCGACGCGTTTGAAGGAAGCTATTCCATTAAAAAAGTATTGCCGGTAATGGTTCCAGAATTAAGTTATTCAAACCTCCAAATCCAAGAAGGCGGCACCGCTAGTTTTATGTATGGTCAATTACATCTGCTTGAACCAAAAGAACATGAACAATTACGCTCAGATTTGTTGGCTTACTGCCACATGGATACGCTTGCCATGGTTAAAATTTGGGAGAAGGTTGAGGAAGCTTAGGTGGTAAAGGAATTTCGAAAGACAATTTATTTTGATAAATTTGGTGACTAAATAAACTAAATCTATGAAAGAAATGAAGAATGAAATTTTACCCGATTTTGAAAATGTATCAAGGTCTTCTGATAAATTTATTATAGAAACTTTAAATTTTGAATAGAATGGCTAAAAATAAAACAATAAATGTAATAGGAACACAAATTACAGTGTCGTTACATGATAATAAAGACTATATTTCACTAACTGATATTGCCAGATATAAAGATTCTACCAATACAGATACAATTATTCAAAACTGGCTACGCAATAGAAATACAGTTGAACTATTAGGATTCTGGGAAACGATGTATAATCCCAATTTTAAACCCCTCGAATTCGAGGGGTTTAGAAAACAAGCAGCGTTGGTATAAACCAAACAGCCATAACACAATTAAAAGCTATTTTGAGAAATATTCAAATCAAAAAAACTGAAATAGGATGCTAGAAGAATTGAGGCCTTTGATAGAACAGATACAAGCGTTGCACCTCCAAGCTTATAAGTTATACTTGCCTGAAGTAGATACTTTGATAAGGAACAAAATTAAAGACGATAAAACCATACAGTTATTGCTAGATAGATTACTGGATTTTTGTGGAGAGGAACAAATGCTATCGCTATTCAAAAAACTATGCAGATACTATTGGGATATTAACCCACAAGCCACAGCAGATTATATTCAATATTACCGCGAAATATATGATGCAGATAGCTATGAAAACTAAATGATAACTAAATAAAATTTGTCTGCAAGGTCAGTTTTTTCTAAATTAGAATGGTCTTGCTTGAACCAAAATTACGCACAGATTTATTGGCTTATTGTCACCTAGATACGCTTGCCATGGTTAAAATTTGGGAGAAGGTAGAGGAAGGGTGATGGATATTTAACCCAATCACCACGCCACGATTTGGCGTAGTGGCAGGCTATTTTTGTTTTTCAAATTTTTATAGATAAGATATGATACAAACAAATAAGCCATTGCACTTTATTGGTTTTGGGGGTGCGGGAACCAACATGGTTATGGGCCTTCAAAAAATGGGATTGCCTGCTCAATACACTTGTATAAGTATACCTCAAAGGCAAAAAGAGATGGACCCAGCCATTCAATTTATAAGCTATCTCCCGCCAGGTGTGCGGCGAGTAACCAAAACAGGGAAGGTCTTTTATTCGCCCGAAATGAGAGCGCCTTTGGTGGTTCCAAGCAATGTATATGAACTGTTTGAACCCAATAATCATTTTGTAATTATTGCCGGATTAGGTGGCTATACCGGAACCTATATGTGGAAACATTTTGTGAAATGGCTTACAGCAAAGCAAAAATCGTTTAGCGCCATTGGCACCTTGCCCTTTAGTTTTGAACGCAAAAATACCCAAACAATCGTAGCACGCATTCAAAAGAAAATGGAAGGCAAAGACAATTGCCGATTTATTGCCCTCGATACCTACAAAGAAAACTTTGGCGACAAACCCCTGACCGAGCTGTTTGAGCAGGTTAATAAAGATATTTATAGTAGTTTTAAGATTTAAGTGTTAAGATTTAAGTTAAAGCTTCTCAAAACCATAAACCGTCGACTATGGACTATGGACCATGGACCATTCACCCAAAACTTTCATTCATGCATAATTTTTCATAAATTGCCTCATGGCTATTCAAGCAACACTCCACATATTTGCCCTCATTTTAGAGAAATTTAGTAGTCATAAAAGTGCTTCTTTGAACGAATTGAAGGTGTTTTTAGAAGCGCACGATTTAGGGAAATCTGAGCGTTCTTTAGCCAGGTATATCGAACAAATGCGCCATGAGTTTGGCTTAGATATTGTGTATGATGCAAGCCTTAAAGGCTATGTTTTTAAACGGTCGAACGATTTTGAAGTTACGCTGTTTCTCAACTTTGTGCAGCTTACCCAAACCGCCGGAATTGCCATGGAGGGAAAGAAGCAAATGGATGCGCTTAGGCATTTGGTTCAGTTCGATAACAACTTACGTTTGCAAGGAACAGAGCACCTAAAAACGCTTTTGGTAGCCATCCAAAACAAGCGCTACGCATCTTTTAAACATACCAATTACCACACAGATAAAACAACGAACTATCGGTTCAAACCGATACTTTTAAAACAATACCAATACCGTTGGTATGTAGTTGGCGAATTGGAAAATGGCGAATACAGGACCTTTGGCTGCGACCGTATTGCCGACTTAAACGTGGAAGCAAAAACGTTTGTGGCTAAAAATACGAAGGAAGTGCGCAAAAAATTTGAACAGGTAATCGGACTCAATTACTCGGATGGCGAGATGAAAAAAGTGCGTTTGCAATTAACGCCCTTGCAGGCCAAATACCTCAAAGCCGCGCCCATACACGCTTCGCAATATGTAGAATCTGAAACTGAAGAGTCTGTTATTTTCGTTTTAAACCTCATTCCAAACTATGAATTGGTTCAAAAAATACTTCAAATGAGCAGCCAAGCAAAAGTGCTTTCGCCAGCTAGTTTAAAAGCGGACGTAAAAAAACATTTGAAAGAAACATTGGCTTTGTATCAAAAGTAATTCAAATACCTAAGAGTCAGTTCTAAAATAAATATACACAGCCATAAGCCCAGTAAATTCCATAGGTGGAAAAATAGAAGGCTTGGGATTGCTGCTTTTGCGCCATTGTGCATTCCTTTTTTCATTGTCTAGATTATAAACAAATAGATTTGCCACCTCATGAATACCGAACCTAAAATTGATGCATCGCATGCTTTAATAGAAAAGGCCATTTTGGCTGCTTTTATTCAAAACCCCGAACTCATTGCGGCGCATGTGTTGCAGGTAAAGCTTGTGTATTTTCATGAGCCTAATTATGCCATCATTTACCAAATGATGTACGAATTGCTGAAGCAAAAATCGGTAGTAGACAAACCCATTTTGTTTCATTATTTAAATTTGGTTCAAACCGAAATAGATTGGCAAGTTGAGTTTGGTAACATGCCTCATACCCAAGAAGCTGTTAGCGAAATAGTGTATTATATTAGGAAATTAGAGGAGAATTTTGTTAACCGACAATTAGTACAAATTGCTGGTATCTTGGGTAAAACAGATACGCCAATTTCTTTTAGGCTGAACCAATCTTTGCAGCAGTTATTGACAATAAAGCAAGAGTTAAGCGCTAAACAGGAGGTTTCTTTGTCTGAACTTGTGCAACAGTTTTTGCAAAATGATTGGGCTCAAAATAAATCTAGGCAGGTAAAAACAGGTTTAAATAAATTAGATGCTTTGTTGGGTGGTGGCCTTGATTTAAAAGAGTTATTGGTAGTTGCTGGGCGACCAGGAATGGGGAAATCTGCTTTATTGTTTACTATTTGCAACCACATTATTGATGCGGGTAAGCATAAGGTGTTGTTTGTTTCTTTGCAATTAAACCAGATAAATTTTGCAGCTAAGTTGTTGGCAAATCGTTTTGATTATCCCCTGCATAAAATTAAAAATTCGGAGTTTCCTGCGGGGTACGAAAAAAGTTGCATCGATTTGTTAGAAGCAGAGGAAGAGGGAAGGTTTAAATTTTTGTATAAAACAGATACCGATTTTATAAGTTTAATGGCCGATATAAATACCCGCAAACAGCGCCACGGCTTAGATGTAGTGATAATAGATAGCCTGCAAATGTTGGATGAAGTAAACCCTTTGTTTTTTCAAAATAGGCACAATACCCTTGGCAAAAATTTACGTAAGTTAAAGCAAATGGCGCAAGAAAATAACTTTCTTTTGGTACTAGGTTCTGAGGTGGCGCGCAGCGCAGAGCGCCGGTTTAGCGTAGATAACAGACCCCTGTTAAGCGATTTAAAAGACAGCGGTGCCATAGAAGAATTGGCAGATAAAGTATTAACGGTTTACCGACCAGAATACTATCATTTGGAAGAATGGGAAGATGGAGAACCCACCAAAGATACGGGCGAATTATTATTGATAAAAAACAATATGGGTAATTTGGGTCAGGTACGGGTTACCTACCACACCGAAAGTCACCGCTATTTAGATTACCAAGGCTATGAGGCAGAAGAACAAATTATCCATCAGTTTAAAGATTTAATTCCACCCAATAGGGCTCATGAATTTGAGTAATAGATATTACATAAGATGAGGCATTCACGAGCTTAGGCTGTTGTTTCTGCGGCCAATTAAAACAACGTGTAAACATCTGCTTTTGCTGCGCAAAAGCAGACTGTTCAAGAGACCTTATGTATCCAAACCAGAAGCTGCATGTCTCATTGGGGCATGCAGCCATGGTTTAAAGCACAAAACAATTCGGTTTGAACCGATAAAAACAGGTAAATAATTTTGCAATGAGGACAAGCAGGTATAGGGTAAATTTTTTGAACAGCAAAAACGTAAACGAGTTGGCACAGGTTTGCTTTTGTAACCAAGAATTGCTGGCATACCTTGTTGCCAACCCCAAGTACACCACGTTTAGCATACCCAAAAAAACAGGAGGGAAGAGAAAAATTTCGGCACCCGGCTTTGAGCTCAAGATTATACAAAGGCGCTTGCATGATATGTTGAGTAACATTTACGTAGCACCCTCAGGCGTGCATGGCTTTGTGGCCAAACACAAAAGTAAGCGCTATACCATTTTAAGCAATGCCCAGCAGCACTTGGGTAAAAAGTGGGTTTGGAACCTAGATATCGATAGTTTTTTTTCGAACATACAGCCACAAATGGTATGGAATAGGTTCAGACAAAAGCCTTTTTTATTTAGTGAAAGCAAAGCAACTTTTATAACCTTACTCATGGTGCATCAAAAGCAATTGCCAACGGGTTCGCCCTGTTCGCCGGTGGTGTCTAATTGGGTTTGCGAGTCAATGGATATTCAAATTGCACAGTATATTGAAGAACAAAACAAGCTTTATCCAGCGGCAAATATGGTTTACACGCGCTATGCCGACGACATAACAATTAGCTCCAATTTAGAAATTACCGCCACGCAAAAAGCCGCAATATATTTCTGTTTGAACCAAATGGGTTTTACTGTTAATGCCAAAAAAGAGCGCGTACAAAGCAACTTGCAAGCCCAGTGGGTAACGGGTATAAAAGTAAATGAGAAGCCAAACCTAGACCGCAAATACATCCGTAACATTCGCGCTACTTTGCATCAAATACGCAGCCAAGGATTGGATCAAACCATTAAAAAACAATTTAAAATTAAACCCTGTGTTACCCAAGAAGACC
>JAUYMZ010000228.1 GCA_030699355.1 Bacteroidota bacterium
TCTCTCGTTACAAGAAGCACTGATCCTTGGGGTATTTATGCAGGGAACCCAGCAAAGAGAATGAGAGATAGAAGGCGTGACCTTCTTAAACTCGAAGCTGAATTTATGAAAGAAGTAACCAAATGATACCATTTAACAAACCTTATCTGCACGGACGCGAACTTGTATATATTGCACAAGCAGTTGCATCTGGAAAAATATCTGGCGATGGGATGTTTACAAAGAAATGTCACGACTATTTCGAAGCCAATTACGGATTCAAAAAAGCACTACTAACAACATCATGCACCGATGCGTTAGAAATGGCAGCGATATTGTTAAATATACAACCAGGCGATGAAGTCATAATCCCATCTTTTACTTTTGTATCTACAGCCAATGCATTTGTTCTTAGAGGGGCAAAAATTATTTTTGCAGACTGTTGTGAAGACAACCCAAACATAGATCCAGAAGAAGTAGAACGGTTGGTGACCAACCAAACAAAGGCGATCGTTGTAGTTCATTACGCTGGCGTGGCTTGTGATATGGATCGCATAAACGAAATAGCTCAAGCCAAAGGGATCCCCGTGATTGAGGATGCAGCTCAAGCCATTGATTCATTTTACAAAGGGAGGCCGCTAGGCTCAATTGGCGTAATGGCAGCCTTCTCATTTCATGAAACAAAGAATATCATCTCTGGAGAAGGTGGCCTACTGTCAATAAACGATGAATCACTAATTAACCGTGCCGAGATCATTCGCGAAAAAGGAACCAATCGAAGTTCATTTTTTCGCGGAGAAGTAGACAAATACGGCTGGGTTGATATTGGATCATCATTTTTACCCTCCGACATAATTGCCGCCTACTTATATGCCCAACTAGAAGTTAAAGATTTAATTCAAAACAAAAGGATGCATATTTGGAAATCATATATGCACGAATTTCAATCTCTATCCAAAACCACAGGCATTAAACTACCAAAAACTCCAGCATGGGCAACAAACAACGCTCATATGTTTTACCTCATCACGAATAACATTGAGCAGCGAACGCACTTAATAGATCAACTTAAAAATAAAGGGATAAATGCCGTATTCCATTACCAATCTTTACATAAGAGCCCCTACTTTAGAAGCAAAAACGATGATGGGAGAGAACTCCCAAACAGTGATCGCTTCACGAATTGCTTAGTCCGACTTCCTCTTTATTACGAAATGAGTGATACCGATATAAATTCAGTTATTTCTGGCGTACAAGACGCATTAATCTATTAAGTAATACTTGTGAAGAATTTACTTGCGGCTTTTGCCGCACCTTTGGCTCACGGCCTCAGAATGGTTGCCAATTTAGTTATCTTAAAATTAATAGCTATTACTCTAGGCCCCATTGGCATGGGCACACTTGGGAATTTCATGAGTTTAACGACCATGATATCTGTTTTTGCGGGTGCAGGCATCACAACAGGCATAACAAAGTATGTCGCTGAATATAAATCGAGCCCTAAGCGCTTAATTAGATTTCTTGG
>JAUYMZ010000231.1 GCA_030699355.1 Bacteroidota bacterium
GCCTGATTTAAAGTTGCATTAAAAGACAACTCAACACCAATAGAATTTTCTATTTCAAGTTCTATGGCAGCCACACCTGTTTCCACCTTGTTAGTAACACCAGAGTTGATGGTAGCTCCCCCACCTATTCCATAGGCTTCACTCAGGTTCCAACTAGAGACACTGGTAAAAGATTTGCCTTGACTCCAAGTAGCGCTGCTTGCAGACCCAGGAGGGTCGCGTAAAATAAATTCAACTAATGCCGGGCCAGCAGTTACAAAATTGGAATTGCCTGCCACAGCGCCAAAAACTATACCCCTGTAAAACTGACTTATAGGATCGGTTGAATTGGGTCTAAAATCTATTGTTAAACCAACATTTGGCACAAATTGAATTTGTAACGTTTTTGTATAAGAATAATTTGGACTAATTGTATTTCGCAAAATATTAGGCTTACCCGCACGGAAAGAATATTTGTAAGCACCACCTTCCATAATTACAGAACGAAATTGATCAGCGCCAGGAGCCATGCTATTTAAAATCCTCAACGTTCCATCAACTGGCACTCTATCGAGAGCTCCAGCTTCCGTCTCTGCTTTATCTGCATTGCGATAAATTTCAACTACCTTAATAATACCATCATAAATGGCATTTTCTGAGAACACAGGATAACCTAATGCGTTATTTGAAATATTAAACGAAACCGAATCATTTATTTTAATATCTGTTTCTCCAATAAAATTATTTACCAAACTATCAAAATCTGTGGCCAAATTAGTAAGATAAATTTGCGGTGTTACATAATATTTAAAATCAAGTTGCCTATGAAACTGAATACTATCTGCCCTGCTAAATAAAGGCGTAACTAGCGTATCATAAACGGTTATTAGTTCTGGAACTATAGATAAATCTAATACATTAGGATTATTAAATGCCACCTGAGTTAATAAAGTTGGATCTGGATTATTTACTAATTTTAACCCATTAATACTATATCGCAATGGCAATAAATAAGTTGTATATTCACCCGTAGTATCATTGGTTATGATAGACCTAACAAAACAATCTGATAGTCCTAGCTGACCCAAAGAATTAAATGTAAATTGAGCCTTACCAATATTATTTTTAGACCTGCCCAATCCAGGAGCTTTATTTAATTCACGATTACCACCCACTACCCTACCTACTACTTTTAAGAAAGTAGAATCTACAAAGGTTGCTGCAACCGGACCCATAAAATTATAGTTTCCAGAGGGGGGGAAAGTTCCCTGACTAAATACGTGATTATTGTGTTCAAGACTTACTTGATGCAAGCCAATAGGCACACGCACAACAAACTTACCGCTATCATTAACCAAAACAGGTCTGTTATTTAATAATACACTTCTTCCATCAATTAAAACAGTTGCGCCAGAAGCTGGACAGCTTGTACCCGCGTATTTTACTGTACCTGTAAACTCAAAACTAGAATTATCTGTAAAGTTTATATTATTGGCAACTTGCGCTCCGTCTCCTATAAAGAGAATTCTATTTTGCGGAGTAAACGTATGAATATCTAAAGACGGCACAATTGTATAGTTTTGTCCTGTGCCTAAATACCTCACATTTCTAATAGAATATAAGCCATTTTCGTCTGTATAATCTGCTAAGGCAAGCTGGCTATTAGATGGAATACTATCTGTATAAACAGCACCATTTTGCAAAGTAGCATGATTGCCATTATACACCTCATTTAAATTACTTTGATCATAGGTTTGAGTTAAGCCATCAAAACGATCATCAAAATTTAAATATAAGAATAAATCTTTGTGATTTGTAGTAACGGTTCGGTTAAAATCGCGTGCTATTTCAGCTTTGGTTTTAGCGTATTTCCATAAACGCACTTCATCTAAGTTACCAAAACTATAAACAGCTAAATCTTTGCTAGCACCTAATAATAAAGATGCTTGTGGCAAACCAATTTCGCCCAATTCATTCAACACTGTTTTTCCTTCTAAACCATTCACATAAATACGAATGCTATCTGCACCACAAGTAACTGTAATTTGGCTGTAAGATGTAAATGAAACGAAAGGAGAATCTACAAAAACAGTTTGATTGGCAGTTCCATTACTAACAGTAAACTGCAATTGTTTAACATTACTATTGTAGGCCAAACGGTAACCACCCAACAAACTATCTGTTTTCTCTGCAATTACAAAACTTCTATCTATTATCGGTTTGAACCAAGCCTCTATGGTAAGTGATTTGGCATCTTGCGAAGCTTGGTGCGGAATTTCTAAATAATCATCTATGCCGTCGAGGGCTATTCCACCTCCGCGGTTAAACGAAGTATTTTGAGCCAACACCCTAACATTTTCTACTGCAAACCCACCTGCAAAAGATATAGAACCATTTACTGTGCCAGAAGGACTTCTAAAGCCAATATCACTCACCCAATTTGAATAAACAGTAGTACCAGCACACTGTGCTTCTCCAATTAAAAAATAACGATATAAAACACCTGCCACCGCAGAATTATCTATATACAAATCTGAGCCAGGCAATACACTAGCAATAAGGATAGAATCATTGGTACTATTGGCAATTTTGCGGTATATTCTTATAAAATTTAACTGTCCGCTATTGCGATTTTTCCATTTTAGCTCCACCCTATTTGAATAATATCCTTTGGAAGCAGTTAACACAAAAATAGATTGAGATTCAAATGTTCTAGATAAATCTGGAGACAAACGCGTCTGGTTCAAACCGAGAGTAGAAATACCATTAACTGCACAGGCAGAATATGCTTTAATTGAGTAATTAAAATTTACACAGCCAGGTGCTTGGTCGTCTACAAAAACGGTATCGTTTGCATTCACATCAACACTGTATGAGCCGCCACCAACAGCCACACGTTCTACACTAAATTTTTCTTCGAAAGTAGAATTATCGTTCCATCGAATGGTGATGGTATTGTTGATAGAATCTGGAAATAGGCGAATATTTGATGGCCTATTTGGAACACTTGGCGAGATACCTGTTTCGGCAACCATGGTATCGGATTCACCTGCACGCATTGAATCTACTGCTGAGGCCACATAACATTCATTGCGGGCGCGTATGCGATAAAAATAAACAGAACCTCGTTGCAAACCAGGGTCGCTATAACTGCGTTTATCTCCTGTTTGATTAATTAAAATAGGGGTCAGCATATTGGTATCGAGTGAGCGCTCAATTAAAAACCCAAACATTGGATTTACGGTGTTCCAACTCCAGTTTAAATCTATGCTACCATCACATTTTGTATCCGAAGCTGTAAAACCAGAAGGGATATCTGGGTTAGGTTTAAACTGACCAATAGCAGTGTTTGAAGGTGTGCTTAAACGCTCCAATTTAAACAAAGGTGGGGTATAAACGGTGGCCACTGTAAAACGATACTGAATACCTCTTTCTAGTTTGATTCCATTATAAAATCTATTCACATGAAAAACTGCGGAGCTAGTATTGTAAGGGTATTTAGCAATTAAATTGCCATCTGCAAAAACATACTGCTGAAAGTTAGATTGGTCGCAATGAATAGAGGCATCACAATTGGTAGTTGGTAATCCTGAACCTATTTGCCACTCCAATTCTATTGTAGAGCAATTATTCTGAGTAGCTGTAAGATTAGTTGGGGCAGTTACAGAAATATTGTACGATTTAATCCAATTACTATTGTTTCCAATTAGTCCAAAATTGCTGATAGTACCTACTGCATTATCACCTGCAATATCAATTAAATTGGTGAGATTGGTATTTACCCCATCGCCAATGCCTTGGTCGAAATTATAGTATTGAATTAAACCTGTAGAATTACGGTCAACTGTATCCCTAAAATTATCAAAAATTTGAGCAGGTGTTCTAACTACATTCCATATCCTAAGTTCATCTAAGGCAATATTGCTCGAATAATCTTGATTTCCAGGAAATCCTCTGGTTGCCCCTAAAGAAATGGCGCTGGCAGCAGTAATATTGCCAGTTCCAGAAATACCTGTTTCTTCTAAATTACCATTTATGTATAGCCTAATTTGGCCATTAGATTTCTGACGGGTCATAGCAACATGGTACCATTGACCGGTATTGATAGTGGTATTAGAAGTCATAATTGGATCTATACCATTTACACCTACCCCAAATGTTACTTTACCCCCATTTATCGTATTTCTAAAATCACCTGATGCGCCGCCCACTTCCATATCTACAATACCACGAGCAGTTGGGTTAATATTGCTTCTATTTTCATTCGTTTTGATCCAATATTCAATGGTAAAATCTTCTGAAATCTGTCGAGGGATGGAACCAACATCATTTTGCCCATCAAACTTTAAGGCATTGCCTGGTGGCACATATTCTAAGGTTACCAATTTAACATTGGAAGGCGCACCCTGACCTTCTAGAGGCGAGTTTGACAGATTTGCCCTTACCCTGCAATAGAATTTACTTGGTGCTAAATTATCTAAATCGAGTGTATTGCCTGTTACGGTAAAAGGAGAGCCTGGGATGGGTGCAGAAAAATTTGCAGTTAACGATACATCTACCCTATAGCCACTTAAAGACCCAATAATGGGTTCAGCCCAATTTAAAGTAAAACTAGTAGGGGTAACATTGGTTGGTTCAAGCTGAGTTGGCACTACCATGGCATAGCTTTCTACCCAATTAGAGTTTTGCGCTTCCAACCTAAAGTCAATTAATCTGCCGTGGTTATTATTAGGAGTAGCATCAAAAAATGTACTTTCACTATAATTAAATTCACCTCCAATACCTTGGTCGAATTTAAAATACCCTTGAAGGTTCAATGCAGCTGGGTCTATCGCATTTTTCATTCCACCTACCAATTGTTCTGCGGTTCTTGCTGTATTCCAAATACGCACTTCATCTAAACTTCCTTCGTACCATAAATTGTGGCAATACCTTACGCCCATATCAATACTATTGCCATTGGAAATGTGTGTAATACCGCTGGTGTTAGCATTAATATCTACCACACCATCAATATATGTTTTATAATTAACGCCTTGTCTAACCACAGCCACATGATGCCATCTACCATCATTTACGGGCCTTGTACCATTTCTTGTAAGGTAATTTGAACCATTGGTATTTTGGTCCATTTCTATGTTAATACCATTATTACCCATGCTAATTACAAAGAAAGAACCGTGGCCACATTGATCTCTTTTAGATATTAAATATCCGCCATTCTGGTCATTGCTTCGCATCCAAAACTCAATGGTAAAATTACTAGCACCAAAATTTCCTAAGGCGGTATTATTTAATTTAAGTCGGTTATTAGTACCATTAAAGGCAATGGCATTTCCGGGCGGTGTATAAGGAACAAACACTTTTATGGTTTTAGAGTAAGCGCCTTGACCAGCAATATTAACAGGTGTAGCTTGCGCTCTAATTCTGTAATAATAAGTCCCGCCCAACATATTAGAAAACACTCTATTTAGGCTAGCTGCAGGCAACAAGAATGGCGACCCAATAATGGGTGAACTAAAAATAGAATCGGAAGAAACATCTAAAAAATAGTTATCAAATCTACCATGAATTGGTGCTTCCCAATTGGCAGTAAAGCCTGATGCGCTTACCTGAGTTGCTTCTAAGGCTTTTGGCGCAGTAAGCGCATAACTTGCCACCCAATTGCTAATTGCACCCGTTAAGGCAAAATTAATTAAATCACCGTTACGAGAATTTGCAGTTTTATCAAGCAATGTATTCTCAAACACATTTCTTGAGGCATCAATACCATTTTCAAAATTATAATAGGCAATTAAATTAGGTTCATTTCCTATTAACGTATCGCGCATGGTAGCCTGAATTTGGGCCTGTGTTCTAACCACATTCCAAATTCTAAATTCATCTAATCGTCCTCTAAAAAATGGGTCATGACCAAACTGAGACCTACCTAACCAATTTTGTGTATTATTAGTTATTTGAGAAAGTCGTCTGGTAACATTAGAAATTTCTCCCACAAGCTCTCCATTTAAAAAGCATCGCATTCTATTGTTTGTAGCATCAACCACTGCGGCCACATGATACCATCGGTTCGTTTCTAAGGCACTTGGTAGAAAAATTCTTTTATCATCCCCATTTACGCGCAAAATCAATGTTGGTAAATTGGCATTGTCAGATCTAGGCACAAAGGTTATAAAGTTACTTTCCCCTCTTCCAAAATCAAAAGTTCGGCTCCAAATTCCGCTACCATTATTAAAGAACCAAATCTCAAAAGTAGCGTTGGTTAATCCATTTAATATGCCATCAGGCAATTTCACATAATCATTAGAGCCATCAAAAGCTAGGGCATTTCCTGGTGGCGTATAAGGCACTCTCACTTTAATCACATTGGAAGCACCTCCTTGGTTGGCAAAATTGGTATTATTGGCTCTTACCCTATAATAATAATCGCCTCCAACAAGGTTTTGTATATTTCTAGAAAAGCTTGTACCGTCTAATGTAAAGGGTGAACCCACAATTTGTCCGCTAAAGTCTTTGGTGGTAGAAACATCTAAAAAGTAACTCGAAGCAGAACCATAAATAGGCACCTCCCAACGGGCGGTAAAAGAATTGTTAGTAATGTTAGTAGCCTCAATGGCCTTTGGTAAAACCAAGGAATAACTAGCAATCCAATTACTAGCAGTTCCACTTAATGAAAAATTATTTAAGTTTCCATTTCTTCTATTCCTACTTCTATCAGTTGCAATTGTTAGTCCCGCATTGTTTGCACCGGCTGCGCCTTGGTCCATATCATAGTATAAAACAAGATTAGCAGGCAATACAGAACCCGTATCCAACATATCTCTATTGATTTGTTCTGACGTTAAAGCTTCATTGTAAATCTTTACTTCATCGATAAAGCCATTCACACATTCATCAAAATCCCAACGCCTGCCAATTCTCCAATCATTGTTTCCCTCTGGTAAATTTAAAGTACTTGTTTTAGTGGCTAATAATTCTCCATTAACATACAATTTAATGGTAGCTTTATCATAGGTAGCTGCCACATGCACCCATCTATTTAGCGGCAAGGGCTCTGTTAATTCAGCTTGGGTCCAACTGCCGTGGTGAAACCCAGCATATAAACCACCTTGGTATTGGTAGATAGCAAATTTTATGTTACCATCCCAACCTTCAGTAACTATGGCAGGTGCCCTAGAACCAGTAGGGTGCGACTTTAAATAAACCCACGATTCCATAGTAATTCTATGATTACCAAACTCATTATTAATGCCAGAAGCATGAGGAATATTTACAAAATCTCCAGTGCCATCTAAGGCCAAGGCATTGCCAGGAGGAGGCATTAGATTGCGTGTGCTCGCTTCTTGGGTTGCACTTGCACCTCCCTGCCCAGCAAAGACAGAATTTTCTGCTCTCACACGGTAGTAATAATTGGTATTATTTAGCAAGCCTGTAAATTGCCTACTCAAAGTAGTATTGCTCACAGTAAACGGCGAGCCAGCTATTGGAATAGAAAAATCTGGGAACAAGGAAACATCAATAAAATAATTATTTACTGTTCCTTGCAGGGGAGCTAACCAATTTGCGGTAAAACTTGTACCTGTAATTTGAGTTGCTGGCAATGAAATAGGAACCACCATAGCATAGCTCTGTATCCAATTACTATTAGCACCGCTCAATCCAAAATTAAGTAAAGTGCCCGTATTACCTCGGCTACTCAAATCGGCCACTTGGTTAACCCCAGCGTTGTTTTGACCTGCAATACCATTATTAAAATTATAGTAAGCCATAATGCCTGGTTCATTTGCAGGCACAGTGGAAGCCATGTCTTGTAACACTTCTTCGGCTGTTCTTAATGTATTCCAAATTCTAAATTCATCAATGGCCCCTTTAAAAAATAGGGAATTATCTGCACGTCTACCAATATTTAAAGGACCGGTATTGTTGGTTAAGGCAGAACTTAAATTCCCACTGCTCACCGTAAAAAATCTATCCGTTCCATTTACATAGGTTTTAGCAGTAGAAATACTTGGGTCAAACATAAAAGCGATAAAGTTCCATTTATTAGGAATAAGTGCATTGGGCACATCTATAACTAATCCTGGTCTAGGTATAAAACGCAAACCATTGGCACCAGCGCCACCACCTGTATGAATTTCTAACACTTCGTTGCTACCTTTGCTACAAATAAAATCTACCTCTGTAGAAGTGGCCGGACTCCAAAAAACCCAAGCTTCAATAGTTACTTTACTTAAATTGTGCGCTTGGGCATTGTGCGGAATACTTATATAATCATTGATTCCATCAAAATTTAGGGCATTTCCGGGAGAAATATAAGGCAGTGTTACAGTGGCTAATTGGCTCGGACAGCCTTGATATGAGATGGCATTTTTATTAGCAGAAACCCTGTAATAATAAGTACCGGGCAACAAACCAGAAACAACATAACTTAAAGCGCTTGCCTGAACCGAAAAGGGCGAACCTGGCACCTGACTACTAAGGTTTGGATTTTGAAAAACCTCTAAAATATAATTATCAAAAGAACCAATTAAAGGTGCATTCCAATTGGCAGTAAACCCATTTGTTGTAATGCCTGAAGCAGCCCCAATACTTGGCACCACCATGGCATAACTTTCTATCCAATTACTATTCACTCCAGTTAAAGAAAAATGGGTAAGCGTGCCATTAAAAGCATTTGTACTTGCATCTAATAACTGTGTAGTTGTAATGTTATTTTCAGCATCTACACCTTGGTCAAAAGTATAATTTGCCAACAAACTACTATCTGAAATATTACTATTGGCCCCAACCATAAGTGCCTGAATATTTGATTGGTTCAGGGCCACTCTAAAAAGCTTAACCTCATCTAATGAACCATTTAAAAATTCGGATGAGCCATTTAATGAACCTAAATAACCCAAGGTAGTTACAGAAGGTAGCGCCACATTTGCTGCATTGCGCTGAGCTACTAATTGTCCATCTAAATAACTTTTAAACCCATTTATGGTATTGCGTTGCCAAGTCATGGCTACATGATGCCAACGTCCATCGGTGGCAGCATCACCCATTTCTAAGCCATTACCCGTTCCGCCATCATTTGAAATAACATGCCTACCATTCCATCCTGCAATGATAAAATTATTGCCATTTTGAATTCGAATAGCAGATTGCGAACTACTACCTCTAAACCAATACATGATAGTAATTCCTGTATTGGAGTTATGTGTAAACTGCGTAGATAGACTTGCAGGTAGCGATACAAAATCATTGGTTCCATCAAATCTTAAAGCATTACCTGGCGCCACATAAGGAACCACAATCTCCTGAATGGCACTAGGTGCACCTTGGGCATTTACACTGGTTTTATTGGCACGTATTCTATAAAAATAAGTACCTCTTTTTAAATTGCTAACTTGAATTGACCTTGCCGAAGCAGCAGCAGAAAAAGGAGACCCTTGAACTTGTGTTATAAAATTACGATTGGTAGAAACTTCAATAAAATAATTATTTACTAGCCCAATTTGTGGCGCATTCCAATTTACTGTAAACCCATTTGAAGTAATATTAGTAGCTGCCAATGAATCGGGAACTACCAATGCATAACTTTCTATCCAATTGCTATTTGTGCCACTAAGTGCAAAATTAATGAGGGTTCCATGGTGGGCATTTGAACTAAAATCTGTTAGCGAATTAATTCCATTATTATTTGCAGCAGCTACACCTTGATTAAATTTATAATACGCTAACAAGCCTGCCGGCAAACCAGCTATGGGCGAGTTTATCATGTCTAACCTAATTTCTGCCTCTGTTCTCGCAACTGTATAAATACGCACCTCGTCTAAAGACCCATTTGTAAACTCTCCAAAACCATTGTTTGAACCTAAAAATGCACCATTATTTAAAACAGGTAATGCCACATTTGCAGCATTGCGCTGAGCTACTAATTGTCCGTCTAAATAACTCTTAAAACCATTAACAGTATTACGCTGCCATGTCATAGTTACATAATGCCACCTGCCATCGGTTACAGAAGAGCCAATTGGCAAGCCATTTCCAGTTCCACCATCGGTAGAAATTACATGGTTACCACCATAACCAGCAATAATGAAACCACTACCATTCTGAATTCTCACTGCAGAAAGGTTGTTGGAACCTCTAAACCAATACGCAATGGTAATAGCCGAAACATTGGAAGTTGTTAATGCTTGAGGAACTGCATTGGGCAGCGAAACATGGTCGTTTGTGCCATCAAAACTCAATGCATTACCAGGCTGTTGGGCAAATAGCTGATTAAAACCTATGCCAAAAAGCAATAGAAATATTGCCAAGCGATGGTATATTAAATGGGTATTCATTGAACTAAAACCTTTAGTATACTGTGTGTTATTTTTATTTAAGACTACCTTTTTCATGATTTGTGTTTTTAATGGTTCAACAAATTTTAATACTTAATAATTTTCTGTTGAACAGATTTCACTGATGTCTTTATTTCCATGATATATACACCTGAGCTTAACCTACCGAGATTTGCATGTAATTCATGTTCCCCTTTGGCATACTTTCCTTCTGCCAAATGCATGAGCTCTTTTCCGGTTAAATCAAACACCTTTACTTGTACTTGTTCTAATTGTGGCAGATAAAGTTTAATACGAATATTATCTTCAAATGGCACAGGATAAACAGATGCCATCAGCTCTCCTTGCATGGCATCACCTATACTTTCGCATGGAATGCTTTGATTGGTTGTAAATAAAATTGGCTTGGCTATGTTACCTTCTATTTTATCCTTTTTAAATTCAATTTCAGTTGCTAAAGGATAAGCTTCGCCAGTTTGATTATTCAATAACCTAAATTGCAATGGTTCTTCTTTTGAACTATGTGCCGTTATAAAATATTGAAATTTATCTTCCGCAACTTTAACCGCACTGGCTAATCCACGCATCTCATTGCCAGCAAACGCACCCAACAACCAATTACCAGAGGCCAAATTATTATTACACATATCTGCTGTTGCAATAATTCCCATATTAGCATCAAACTTATTTGGCTTAAAATTCCAAAACTTAGACGTTACTATGGTTTCCTCTAGGTTATTCTTACCAAACATTCCCATACGCGGATAGTTAAATGAAATATTCCTTCCAGAATAAAACATGTAACCTTGGTTCGGAAATAAGCTACTTAAGCTTCCAACCCAACCCAAAATACTATCGTACACAGCAAAATTGCTTTGCCCTTTTACAATGTCGCCATGGGTGGCATTAAGGTCTCCAAAAGCATCTCTAGTTGTCATATTTCTCTGCGAAATAAAACCAATGTAATTCCACCCTTCTGTTAATTGAATGGTTCTCAAAGTTGGGTTTGCTTCTACACCTCTCACCTCCAAGGTATCGGCTTCATTAAGGTAAAACAAATACGACTTCTCTGGTTTTAAACCTGCATTTATATTAGCCAAATTACCTGTCCAGCCTGAACCTAACTCATAAAGCGCAAACTCAGTATTATTCTTAATTTGAGCTCCCGTATTTAATTTCATATTATTGGTTAAGCCATTTAAATTAGCAGAATCAGTCATCATTAAGTTAAATGATATCCAATTCCATCCTGCTTGTAAATGATACCTTTGAGCAACCTTATCCAATGCATTAAATATTTGTGGTGTATTAGCTAATCCAATTAAAGTATTAGAAACAAAGTTGAGTGCT
This sequence comes from Bacteroidota bacterium, assembly GCA_030699355.1. GTDB lineage: Bacteria > Bacteroidota > Bacteroidia > UKL13-3 > UKL13-3 > B1. Next base: position 11,664 of record JAUYMZ010000231.1, read on the forward strand.
GGCTCCACTTCTACATGTGTTTTACCTGTGGCCGAGTTCCAGATTCTAAACTCTATTGCTTCATTCTCGTTTACGCCATACACATCCATAAACAATAAATACCTATCTAATTGTGGGTAGTAAGTTACCCTGCCCACGCCCCTACATTGGTTGTTTACAAATGCGCCCAACATATCATCTGTATTGGCCGAGATTACATTGTTTATCCTTACCTGACCGATTATGCTCATCGACTTAGAATACAACTGCGGATTTACACTCCATTCTGGCGCTATTCCTTTTACCTCCAACAATACCATCAACTTATCATC
>JAUYMZ010000245.1 GCA_030699355.1 Bacteroidota bacterium
GCAACTGCGCAAGGCACCAAAACGTTATGGGCAAGTTATGAAGAAAAGCACTAATCAATAAATTATTTAAAGAATGAAGAAAATATGAAAAATTATTTCTATATTATATTAATCTATATAAATGCAGTGATTTCATTTGCAACAATAGGTTGGTTTAATGAAGTACTATTTGAGAAAAACAATTCAGAGTATAAAGCAGTCATTTTTCTTATCATCTATGTTTCTTTAAATCGACTATTAGGACAAAAACTTAACAAAGATTCAAAACAATTCAAGGAAAATTTTGGACAGTTTTTTACTTTTTCATATTGGTTTCACATTGCCGTGTGCTTAACAATCGCAATACCTTATTTTTTGATGACTTTATTTACTCTATTTTTAATAAATTTTAAATATTGGCAATTATAAAATACTTTATATGGAATATTAACTTTTAAAGGTCGCATACAGCAAATAACCAGCCCATAACAGCACCTACAAGAAATTGGCAGGACAGTGCTACGAAGCCACATTTGTGGTTAATGGAAATTTGGCTCTACGCAACTATATTCGTGCTGAAAGCCGCCAACTTGTAGCTGCGAATCGTTATGCCCCATGCTATTAAATCTTTATAAAATGACAAAATGAATACCAAAGCATTAATTTCAAGCTTGACAGGACTCAATTTTATTTTTATGGTTCTAATTTTAATAGAGTTCAAATACAATATTTTAAATTACAATGTCATTTGGATAGCAATTTTAATCTTACAATTAATTTTCGCAATTTTTTGTGTTCAAAAAATGCTGTCGATAAAAAGCAAAACTCTGTATTACTCTTTTTTGATTATAAATGGATGTGCAATATGGATAAGCATTACGGTTTTGGTGACATTTATATTTTTTTATTTTTTTATGAGTAATTTTAACTGGACGGTTAGCTAATGAATCTAAAAAAGGTTCAGCTAGGGAATATCCTTCAATTAAAACTGGTGCTAACCCTAAAAAGTTATCGTCAATAATTACTGGGACAATATAATTTATTTGTTCAATTGCAGTATCATGACAGAACTGAAAGCACGAGGCATAACAGCACCTACAATAAATTGGCGGTTTTGTGTTACGTAGAAACATTTGTGGTTTATGGATATTTGGTTCTTCGCAACTATATTCGTGCTGATAGCCGCCAAGTTTTAGCTGCGGAACGTCAGACTGTCTAAAAACTAAAAATGAACGCCCTGAGAATTGAATATTATAAATTTTCTCCAATAGGTGTTAAAATAAAATAGTAGCTTTGAGTAGTTTTTAGACAGACTGACGTTATGGGCAAGTTTAACGACAATTCAAAATATGAGGATAATTTTAATTCTTTTACCAATCATCTTTCTTTACAGCTGCAAAAGCGACAATAAAATGCAAGTTGTGAAACAATTAAATGATAGTGTAAAAGGATATAATTTGTGTGACTCCCTAATTAATTTAGAATGGGACACGACAATTTATTCAGCTCAAAAACATTTAAAACCTGGACAATATTTTAAATTCCTAGATGGGTTAAATTTTGACAGTGGGGAATGGATTGCTGTTATTAAAATTGACCATGGTTTTCGGTGGACATGGACTGACTCAAATTATTTTTCCAAGAAAGGCTATTATATTTTGACCGACAAAAACATACTTAAGTCAATCCAAAATAGTTGGACTGCAAAATATCTTGGTGTAGACTGTTGCACAGAAGACTTTTGTATTTATTTTATCAGAAATAAAAAATTCGTTTTAGCGACTGGGATGATCTCAGACGGTGTGGAGGGTTTTCAGAATTCAATTTACGGCTTTACCCCAATAAAAGAAGGAAATACGTTTAAAGAATTTTATAAATATTTTCGACCTTGTAATTTAGACAATGACAAGCTAAGTGGATTTCGACTGAAAAAAACCAGCCCATAACAGGTGTCTTGCGCAATTGCCGACTTATTGCTAATTGGCTATTTTGTTTTTGCCCAGAAAGTTTTTATCTTGCTTCATGTTGACGCCTCCTCATGCGGCAACTGCGCAAGGCACCAAAACGTTATAAGCAAGCGTATTAATTTTTCAGAAATTGGTTATTTAGCCTTATTGACACCTAAATTTTAAACCATCACGACACAAAAAAAATCATCCAATTTAAGCTAATGTAGCAAGTCGTTTTTAAATGCTGACCTCCGAAAAGCTTTTTCAATTTCATCATTTAAAAACGACTTGGTAAAGTTAGAAAAAATGTCTGACATCCTGAATAGGCTAGTTAAAATTAAATGCAGGAAACCGGATTTTGACACGTGCGGCTGGTGATCCAACGGAAGAGCGAACTTAAAAGATTTTGGCTCGAGTGGCGTTGGCCTGTGTGACAAAAAATCTTTTAAGTTGGTTCCGTTGGTGCCCTTTTTTGGTTACTTTTTTGGGCAAGCAAAAAAGTGACAAAACATTCAATTTAGATGCAGCGTTCTTGAAGCAGAAATCGCCTTTTACAGGAAATACGCCAGCTTATAACAGATAGGGTTTCGTTGGGCTCGTAGAGCCAACAATGAACCCTGTGTTGAACGGAACCACGCTCAGGTTTGGGGCTTTTTTTAGTTATGCATTTTGCGTCTAGATTTCTGT
>JAUYMZ010000250.1 GCA_030699355.1 Bacteroidota bacterium
TCTTATGCCACATATCTTGCTAAAGAAATTCTTGGTTTACGTCCATTAGTTTTCCATGTTGATGCTGGATGGAATTCAAATCAGGCAGTAAGCAATATTGAAAAACTTTTGAATGGGTTAAATCTTGATTTATTTACTGAGGTTGTAAATTGGGAAGAAATGAAAGATTTACAAAGGTCATATTTTCAGGCGCAGGTTCCTAATATTGATGGCCCACAAGATATTGCATTCTTTTCTGCCATGTATAAATTTGCCAGAAAAAATAAGGTAAAATATGTTCTTACTGGTTCAAATTATTCCACTGAATGTTGTCGTGAACCTTATCAATGGGGTGCTTATTTAGGAATTGATAAAAAATTCACAATGGGCTTACATAAAAAATTCGGTAAAGTTCCTTTAAAAACTTACCCAATTTTGGATGTTTTTGAATACAAACTATTGTACCAACACATTTTAGGGATGAAAGTTATTAAACCACTTAATAATTTCCCATTTATTAAAGAGGAAGCAGAGAGTCTATTAGAAACTAAGTTTGGGTGGGAAAGATTTAAACATAAACACCACGAATCGAGGTTTACCAGATTTTATGAAGATTATTGGTTACCACGTAAATTTGGTTTTGAAAAACGCAGAGCGCATTTCTCAAGTTTAGTTTTAACGGGGCAAATGACCAGAGACGCAGCAATTGAAAGGATATCAAAACCAGAATTAGATGAAATTACTTTGATGCAAGAATTTGAATATGTAGCCAATAAATTAGATTGGACTAAAGAAGAATTTCAAAAGATTTTTGAGGGTGAGAATAAAACGTATTTAGATTATCCTAATAATTGGCCATTAATTAGTTTTGCCAATCAATCTATGCAAAAACTTGGTTTAGAAAGAAGACTATTAAGATGATAACAATTATTAATTACGGTTGTGGGAATATTAAAGCAATACAAAATGTATTTCATAAATTATCAATTCCAACAAAAGTAGCAACAACCATTGGGGATTTAGAAGGTGCTGAAAAATTAGTTTTACCAGGAGTTGGAGCATTTGATTATGCAATGCAAAAACTAATTGATTCTGGTATGTTTGAAAAAATTAATGAACTAGTTCTAATTAATAAAATTCCTGTAATTGGAATTTGTGTTGGTGTTCAATTAATGGCGAATTCTAGCGAAGAGGGAAAATTAGCTGGTTTAGGTTGGGTTGATGCAACTGTAAAACGGTTTGATGAATCGAAATTAAACAGTAAAGTTCATTTACCCCATATGGGATGGAACGATGTTAATCCCGTTAAAAACAGTCCTTTGTTTAAAGATTTAGAAAATGATGCAAAATTTTATTTCCTTCATTCATTTTATATTGATTCACATAGGCCTGAGCAAATTTTGGCTAAATCTGATTATGCCGGAGATTTTGTATGTGCCGTAAATCATAATAATGTTTATGGTGTTCAGTTTCATCCTGAAAAAAGCCATCATTTTGGAGTTAAGTTATTAGAAAATTTTGCAAAAGAAATTTAGAAGTAAATGTTAAGACCTAGAATAATTCCATGTTTGCTTGTTAGCAATAGAGGCTTAGTAAAAACTGTTAATTTTAAAGATCCCAAATATGTTGGAGACCCAATTAATGCGGTACGAATTTTTAATGAAAAAGAGGCGGATGAGCTAACCATTTTAGACATTGATGCCAGCCGATTGAATAAAGAACCAGATTACAAAAGTATTGAGTATTGGGCTTCTGAATGCCGAATGCCATTGTGTTATGGTGGGGGTATTAAAACAGTTGAACAAGCCCAAACTATATTTTCATTAGGTGTAGAAAAAATCTCGCTTAGTTCAGAAGCAATTCAAAATCCTAAAATAATAACTAAGATCGCTGAGCGTGTTGGAAATCAGAGTGTGGTAATTGTTTTAGATGTAAAGAAAAAACTATTTGGGGGGTATGAATTATTAACTAATAATGCAACAAAATCAACCAAGATTAATCCATTCGATTTTGCTGAAGAGGCTATAAAACTTGGTGCAGGAGAGATAGTTATCAATTCAATTGATATGGACGGAACCATGAAAGGTTATGATTTAGAATTGGTGAAAAAAATTAGGTCTAAAGTAAGTACACCCCTTACTATTTTAGGTGGAGCCGGAAATTTAGACCATATTGAAAATCTGGTTAAAGAATTTGGAATTATTGGAGCATCTGCTGGTAGTTTATTTGTATTTAAGGGCGTTTACCGCGCTGTTTTAATTAATTATCCAGATCCAATGGTTAAAGATAATATGGTAAAAAGAGCTTTGGGGTTAAACTAAAATACCAATGAACATACTCTTTCTCTCAATTTCAACTGCTGTAAGTGATTTAAACAATCGTGGAATATATCCGGATTTGCTGAGGTATATGGCAAAACAGGGGCATGAAGTATTTATTGTTTGTCCATTTGAAAGAAGAACCAAAAAGGCAACTACCTTAAGAGAGTACGATAATGTTCATATTCTAGGAGTGAAAACCTTAAATATCACAAAATCGAATTTTATTGAAAAGGGATTAGCCACTTTGCTGATTGAATACCAATTTGAAAGAGCCATAGATAAGCATTTAAATATTGAAAAATTTGATTTAATTTTATATGCAACTCCTCCCATAACTTTTAATTCGCTAATAGGTAAATTAAAAAAGAAATATGGTGGGATGACCTATCTAATGCTAAAAGACATTTTTCCTCAAAATGCAATTGATTTGGGATTACTTTCGAGTGGAGGGTTTTTACATAAATTTTTTAAAAAGAAGGAACATCAGTTATATGAAATTTCAGATATTATTGGTTGTATGTCACCAGCTAATAAATCATATCTTTTAAAAAATAATCCATCCATAAGACCAGAAAAGGTTGAGATTTGTCCGAATGCCATTTCATTGGTGACCAGAAAAGTAGAAATTGATAAGGTGACTGTTTTTTCAAAGTTTAAAATTCCCTTGGATGTGCCAGTTTTATTATATGGTGGGAATTTGGGAGTAGCTCAAGGAGTTGATTTTTTATTAGAAGTATTACAATCAAATCAAAATCGACTAGACCGTTTTTTTTTAATTGTGGGTAATGGGAATGCTTTTCACAAAATTGAGAATTGGTTCAATATTAATAGACCTAAAAATGCGCTTTTAATTTCATCTTTACCAAGAAGTGAATATGATATATTAGAGAGTTTTTGCGATGTTGGTATGGTATTTTTAGATAAGCGATTTACTATTCCAAATTACCCCTCAAGAATTTTGTCATACATGGAATGTAAGTTACCCTTATTAATTGCATCGGATGAAATTTCAGATGTTGGTTATACTGCTATTGAAAATAATTTTGGTTTATGGGCAAAGGCAGGTGATTTGGGTACATTTAATAAGTTAATGCAAACCCTAGTTGTAAATGTTAGTTATAGAGAAAATTTAGGAGTGAATGGATTTCATTTTCTCCAGGATAATTATACGGTAGAGAATACGTATAAAATTATTTCAAATCATTTTAAAAATTAAGCCTTGTATAAAAAATTCATAAAACGTTTTATTGACTTGATTTTTTCGTCTTTCTTGCTACTTGTGGTTCTACCATTTTTGTCCGTTTTAGTAGTTTTATTGACTTTTTTCAACAAAGGTTCAGGGGCATTTTTTACTCAAATCAGAACTGGGAAAAATGCAAAATTATTTAAGATAATCAAATTCAAAACCATGACCGATGAGCGAGATAAAGATGGGAAATTATTGCCAGATGAGCAAAGAATGACACCAATTGGAAGGTTTGTTAGGTCTACTTCTTTGGATGAATTACCTCAGTTAATTAACGTTTTAAAAGGGGATATGTCTTTAATTGGGCCACGCCCTTTATTGGAAAAATATATTCCATTATACAGCAAAGAACAATATAGAAGGCATGAAGTGAGACCAGGTATTACCGGCTGGGCACAGGTTAATGGAAGGAACAATATTAGTTGGGCAAAAAAGTTCGAACTAGATGTTTATTATGTAGACAATTGTTCTTTATTATTAGATTTGAAAATATTTTGGTTAACAATTAAGAAAGTGTTTATGCGCGCTGATATAAATACAGATGGGCATGCAACTACAGAAGCTTTTAACGGTAGAAATTAATGAAAAACATTGCCATTTATGGAGCTGGGGGGTTTGGGAAAGAGGTAGCTTGTATTTTAAATAAAATAAATGAGCTATCACCTACCTGGCACTTAATAGGATTTTTGGATGACGGCATTGAAAAAGACACTTCCATTTCGCATTTTGGAAGAGTTTTGGGTGGTTTAGGTTTTTTAAATAATTATCCAGAGCCTTTGTCTGTTGTATTTGCTATTGGTTCGCCACAAATTTTACAGAAGATTGTGAGTAGAATCACTAATGATGTTATTGATTTCCCTAATATCATACACCCGGAAGTGTTTTTTGCAGACAAAGCATCTTTACAAATGGGTAGGGGAAATGTTGTGGTTCGAGCTTGTTCATTTTCTTGTGATGTAACCATGGGGGATTTTAACCAATTAAATAGTATTTCATCATTGGCACATGATGTTAAGGTAGGGTCATACAATGTTTTTATGCCCTTGAGCAGAATTTCGGGTGGGGCAGAAATTGGGGACTTAAATATTTTTGGAATTGGAAGTGTATTATTGCAATATGTTAAAGTAGGGAATAATACACGTATTGCACCAGGTTCTTATGTGATGCGCAAAACAAGAGATGGTTTTTTATATATGGGCAATCCTGCCAGAAAATATGATATTTAATAAAGAATATGCCAAAGTTTGAATTTAACAATATAAAGATTGCCGGTATTAGCACGGTAGTACCTAAACAGGTAATAAAAACCGAATCGTATAAATCTATTTTTGGAGAAGATGAGGTAGCCAAGTTTATGCAAATGACGGGCATTACAGAAACTAGGCGCACTTCTGAATTTCAGACGGCTTCAGATATGGGTTATACCGCAGCAGAAAGATTGATAAAAGAAAAGGGAATTGATAAAAATGAAATTGGAGCTTTAGTTTTTGGCACTACTAGTCCAGATTACAGGCGGCCAGGATCAGCCTCTATTGTTCACATGCGCCTAGGCCTGAACATAGATTGTGCAGCATTTGATATTAGTTTAGGATGCTCCTCTTTTGTTTATGGCATTCAAGTAGCGGCATCTATGATGCAAAACTCTGATATTAATAAAGCGCTTTTAATTTTGGGTGATACAGCAGGTAAAACAACCTACCCCAAAGACAAGGCATCAATTATGCTAATTGGAGAATGTAGTGTAGCTATTTTATTAGAAAAGGACTCACAAGCTAAACCCATTAAAGCGCAATTGAAATCAGATGGAAGTGGGTATAGGTATTTAATTGTACCAGGTGGCGGCTATAGAAATTTAAATGCCAGTAACGAACCTGAAATTTACCATGATGGTGTGGAGAGAACCTTACACAATTCGGTGATGCAAGGGACTTCTGTTTTTACATTTACCATTTCTGATGTGCCAAGATTGATTAAAGATTTTTGGGCAGATACTCAAACTACTGTAGATGATTATGACTGCTTTGCTTTTCATCAAGCAAATGGATTGATTTTACAGCAAATAGCTAAAAAATTAAAACTGCCAGCAGAAAAAATGCCACTTACCTTAAGCAAATTTGGCAATACTTCTGGCGCTTCGGCGGTTTTAACCCTGTGTGATAGGTATGGTGATGAAGCAAGTGGCGAGATAAAAGTGTTGTGTTGCGGCTTTGGTGTAGGTTTATCTTGGGGGGCTTTTTCTATGCATATTGATACCAAGGATATTTTACCTATTATGGAAGATGATAGTGTTTTTGAAGAAGGGATTATACGGTCGGCAGGGGAGCTTTAAGATAAAAGACAAAAGTAAAAAGATAAAAGGTAGAAGATAAAAGACAAAAGTACAATATGATAGCTGGAATATATGATTTATAATGTATTAGAATATTTAGAAGGGTCTGCGGTAAAATTTCCGGATAAGCTTGCTTTTGTGGATGAGAGAAGTGAAATAAAGTATGGTAACTTATTGCAAGAGGCTCAAAGTTTGGGGTTTGCTATTCATACTAAAACGAATGCTGCAATACGTCAACCCATTGTAGTTTTTGTTGACCGAAATATTGAAAGTTTAGTGTCGTTTATGGGAGTTGCTTACAGTGGTAATTTCTATGTTCCCATTGATATACAAATGCCTAAAATGAGGATTGAGTTGATTTTACAAACTTTAAATCCCATTGCTATGTTGGTATTAGATGCTCATAAAGATTTTGCAGCATCTGTTGCACCTAATATATTAACTCTAATTTATGAGGAAGAGAAAGTAATAGATTTTAACATAGATGTTTTAGGTAAAATAAGAAGAAGTATTATAGATAGAGATCCTATTTATGCCACATTTACTTCGGGTTCAACTGGAATTCCTAAAGGTGTAATAACTTGCCATCAATCGGTAATAGACATGACGGATAATTTGGTAAATACCTTTGGTTTTGATGAAAATTGTATTTTTGGAAATCAGAATCCTTTTTATTTTGATGCATCCATAAAAGATATATACAGTTCCCTTAAATGTGGCGCTACCTTGTATATACTCCCTCGCAGTTATTTTATGATGATAGGAAAACTGGTTGATTACATGGTAGACAAACAAATTGATACCATCATGTGGTCGGCAGCAGCCATAGCGCTTTTAGCAAATTCAGATGCTTTTGCAGAAAAAGCTCCTACTCAATTAAAAAGTGTGATGTTTTCTGGCGAGGTAATGCACAACAAGGTACTAAATTATTGGAGAAGGGCACTGCCAACCACTAAGTTTGTCAATTTATATGGACCAACAGAGATAACCTCTGTGTGCACCTATTATGAAATAAAAAAGCTTTTTGCCGATGATGAAGTTTTACCAATTGGTATAGCCTTTAAAAATACAGAAATTTTATTGTTGAATGAATCAAATCAATTGGTTCAGCCAGGAGAAACGGGAGAAATATGTGTGCGTGGTTGTAGTTTAGCTTTGGGGTATTATAACAATCCAGAAAAAACGGCAGAAGCCTTTTGCCAAAATCCAACTAATTCACATTTCCCGGAATTAATTTATCGCACAGGCGACTTAGGTAAATACAATGAATTTGGAGAAGTAATGTTTTTATCTCGCAAAGACAATCAGGTAAAGCACATGGGGCAGCGTGTTGAGTTGGGTGAGATAGAAATATTGGTGAACGCGATGGAAAAGATATCGGCTTCATTTTGTTTTTACGATCATGAGCAACAAAAAATTGTATTGGTATTTGAGGGCGAAATGGCTGATAATAAATATATATTGGGCGAGTTAAAAACAAAGGTTTCTAAGTTTATGTTTCCAAATATTATGATAAAAGTAGCTGAGATGCCCTATAATTTGAACGGTAAGATAGATAGGGTTTTGTTGAAGGCAAAATATAAAAATGGTGAACTTAATTAATGGCTGAAATTTTTAAAATAAGTCATTTGACAACATTGCAAGATTTGTTTGATACGTATTTAAAAAATACCACCCAAACAAATAATTATTTGTTAACAAGCCATTATGAAGAATTGATTGCATCATCGAAATTATTTGCTGCAAAAGGGGCAGAAAATTTGGTTCTACTGGCAGAACGTAATTCGAGTTTTCAGGTTTATTTTTTTATCAATAATTTTG
>JAUYMZ010000251.1 GCA_030699355.1 Bacteroidota bacterium
GAATGACTCGGTACTCGCTTGTTTTCATTGTCATGTGGCTTGGTGGCAGCGAGGCTGCCTCCAAGCCACATGCCTGTTGGTTCTATAATATTGTCATCCTGAGCGTAACGCAGTGGAGCGAAGGATCTCTATGTCCGTAGTAAGATTTCTCCAGACAGTAATGATTTTTTAAGTAAATTTTAAATTTTCACCGCGTAAATTTGTATATATGAACAAATTTGCCTTGCTTCTATGTTTGCTAATTTCTGTCCTTTGCTCAAGTGCACAGCATACTCATTATTATACACAATCTGTAGGCAATATTTATACGCTCAGCACTTGGGGCTCTAGTCCTGATGGATCTGGCCCATCGCCTAGCTCATTTAGTATGAATAACGCCATTTTCCATTTTAGAAATAGGCCTTCATTTAATCTTTTTGCTGCGGGTAATTTTATTGTAAGCGGAATAAACAGCGGCATTGTAATTGGCAACGGTGTTAGTCCAACAACGCTTACTGTTCCTATTGGATACACGCTTTCTGCCGATTCTATTTTTATAGATAGCGCTTCACAACTTACCAATTCGGGCTCGGTGAATTGGAATAAAAGCCATTTTTCGTACTACAGCACCGTGGTATACAATGATACCAATACTTTTCAATTGGTTCGCGGAGGGGAGTATGGTCGGTTAAATTTGTATGGTGGTTCCACAACCCGTTTTTGGCCTGATACGCGAACAAAGCGATTAACAGGAAATGTAGTTGTGTCAAATAGGTTGTTTCTTAGTTCCCTCGTTTACTGCGATTCTTTCGCTGTTACTTTGGGGCTTTCTTCGGTTCAACCTGGCACTTTAACCTATGATTTAATCACGCCTTATGGCGGCATTATTGGAAAGTTTTTCAGGTGGATGCCCATGGGACCTATCGGCTTTAATCAGGGTTTTTTTCCAATGGTGAGTATAAATAGAAAATTTAACTTTTTAACCATTACCACTATCCAGGATCCTATGTTTGGCGGGTTAGTTTCTGTGGAGTATTTGAACTATTGGCCAGGTAATTTTGGCTTGCCCATATATGATTCTGCCTCTGTTATTCCTTTGCAAATAAATAAGGTTGATGGGGGCTTTTTTAAGGTGGTAACGCATAATGGTTTTATGGGAGGGAGGTATTCTATCAATGCCAATCCGCTTAATATGGGCGGTATTATTTGGGAAGGTGGATTAAGGTTATTGAAGCGCGCCAATTCGAGTACTTTTTGGACAATGGATAGCGGCAGTTACAGCGGGGGAGGAAGCGCATTTAGCACACATACCGGCATCTTAAATATGCCATTTTTAGATGCTGATTATGTAATATCAAGTGATTCTACCATTAATTTTTTACCCATAAAATTGGCTTTTTTAAATAGTAGTTTCAATGGCTCACAAGTGCAAGTAAACTGGGCCAGTTTAAGTGAAATAAATGCAGATTATTACCAAATTTCTTGTTCAGATAATGTTTCGTTTAGTGAGGTAAATACCGTGAAAGCAGTTGGGTACAGTCAGGTTAAAAGATATTATACAAGTAGCTTTTATTATTCCAATCACGAAAGAGATGTTTTTATTTTATTAGAGGCTTTTGATAAAGATGGAAGCAAAAGTTATTCAAAAAAAATAAGGCTCAGTAAGGATGATAGAAATCCTCAAATTTCTATTGTACCCAACCCTTTTTCTAATTTTCTAAGCATAGAGCAAAGCATGGCTGAACCTATATTTATTCAAATTTTTAATCAGTACGGACAAATAATTTGGCGTGACGAAAAAACAGTGAGCAATGCGCGGATAGAAACGCAAGAATTTTTGCCTGGTATATACTATATCGAAGCCAACTTAGCGGGTCAAAAATTTTATTTTAAACAAGTGAAAAACTAGGCTTTACTTTCGGCCTCTTGGGTGAAATTGAACAACAATATCGTGTAGGTACGCCCGGTCTAAATGAGTATATATTTCTGTGGTAGTGATGCTTTCGTGGCCAAGCATTTGTTGTACGGCGCGCAAATCGGCACCTGCCTCTACCAAGCAAGTGGCAAAAGAATGGCGCAGGGTATGCGGACTAATTTCTTTTTGTATTCCAGCTGCGCCAACCAAGTCTTTGATAATATAGAAAATCATTTGCCTGCTTAATTTGCCTCCTCGTCGGTTCAAGAAAAGGATATCATTACAACCTGGTTTTGGGTTTTGGTGGAACCGTATCTCTTTTAAATAAATATCAATTAACTGTAGTGCCGATTTACCAATAGGTACCAATCTTTCTTTGTTGCCCTTACCTGTAACTTTTATATATTTTTCTTGAAAATAAATGTGTGAAATCTTGAGGTCGTTGGTTTCACTTACCCTTAAACCACAAGCAAACATAGTTTCTACGATGGCTTTGTTTCTTAAGCCTTCTGCTGTACTCATGTTAATGCAAGCAATCATCGCGTCTATTTCATGCACGGCCAAAACATCAGGTAGTTTTCTGCTTAGTTTAGGTGCTTCTAATAATTCGGCCGGATTTTGTTTTATTTCATCTTCTAAAAGCAGGTAGTGGAAAAATGATTTTAATCCGGAGATGATTCTAGCCTGACTGCTTGCTGCTAATCCCAACTGATTGAGGTAGGCAATAAACAACCTGAGGTGATTTAATTTTATATGTGTAGCGCTAAGTTGGGGGTAATCTATTTGTAAAAACTGAATGAGTTTTTCTACGTCGTGGTGGTAAGCATCACGGGAGTTTTCAGATAATGATTTCTCTAATTGTAAGTATAATTTAAAACCATTTAAATAGGCTTTCCACATAGGTTCAAACATAAAAAAAAAGACCGACTTTTTTGAGCCGGTCTTTTTTTTATTTGAAATTGAAATTATTGTAATTTAATAGTTGTGCTGTTGCTAATGGTATATTGAGTTCCAGATTTTTTCCAAAGAATAACCATTACAGAGCAATTTTCTTTTTTGAATGTAGGTTGAATAAAGAAATTCAAAGTTGATTCAAAAGTTTGGTCTTTTTTAGGAGCTGTAGCAATTACTTCACCTAAAATTTTATCTCCAAATTTAGCACGTAAAACATCATGGTGAATGTTTTTCTCAACGCTAGCATCAGAAGATTGAGCATAATTTAATTTTCCTTCTAACAAATAACCACCAATGGTGTACTCATCTGTTCCATCAGTAAAAAATTTACCGTTGGCTTTTACAGTAATTATACCATCACCAGCATCAGATGCAGTTAAAATTACATTTGATTTAGCTGTTTTAGTTAATTGTGTAGTTACAGTGTTTAAAGCAGTTGTTGGGTTAATACCCACCATAGCCGTAATTTGATCATCACTTGCACCAATGTACATTGCCGGTACACCTGAAGGTTTAAATACGCCATTCATAGCAGCTGCGTCAGCATTTGTCATAGGGTCGTTACCTATTTGGCAAGACATGATGTTTGCCTTACCAGGATTGGCAGCTTTAATTTGTTCTTTAGCTGGCTTGCCTGCAGAACCGCATGGTGGGCACCAAGTACCTCCAAAATAGATTACTGTTGCTTTTTGCTCTTGTGGAATAACTAATCCCCCGTTGCCACCGTTGTTGTTTTTGTCTTCGTTTGTTGTTTCATCTTTTTTACAGCTAACAACTGTTAAAGAAAGACCAATTAAGATGGCTAATGAACTTTTGAATAAGTGCTTCATTGTTTTTATTGTTTTGTTTATTTTAATTTTTGTAAAAACAAATATTAGAAAAATATTTAGAAAACAAAAGTAAATTTTTAAGAAAATATTGCAGAAATTGCAAATCCTACTTTTCAACATTTAAACTGAGGTCTAAACTCTTGGTAGAATGGGTTAATGCGCCAACAGAAATATAGTCTACACCGCTTTCAGCATAGGCTTTTATATTTTGTAAAGTAATACCTCCACTGGCCTCAGTTTCAAATTTTTTATCAATTAGTGCAATGGCTTCTTTTAGTTGTTCCGGACTAAAATTATCCAGCATAATACGGTTTACTCTTCCCGCTTCCATCACTTGTTTTACTTCATCCAGATTTCTAGTTTCTACTTCTATGGGTAGGTTCAAGCCTTTAAATTGTAAGTATTGGTGGGTTTTTTCAATGGCTTTGGCAATGCCACCCGCAAAATCTATGTGATTATCTTTTAACATAATCATATCATATAAGCCAAGCCTATGGTTTTGACAACCGCCCATTTTTACGGCCCATTTTTCTAGAAGGCGCATACCAGGTGTGGTTTTTCTGGTATCTAATACAGCGGTGTGATAGTCTTTTAATACATCGCTAATTATTTTACTTTGGGTGGCAATGCCGCTTAACCTTTGTAAAAAATTAAGCACCAAACGCTCGCCTGTTAAAATACTTATGTCTGAACCCAATACTTCAAAAACCCTTTCGCCTACTTGAATATACTCGCCGTCTTTTTTTAATGGAATAAATTGCAAGTTAGGGTCAATGCGCTTATAAATATAAGCAGCTAATTCAACACCAGCTATCATCCCTGCTTCTTTGGCTACACAGTATGCTTTACCCATTTTATCAGAAGAAATACATGCCAATGAACTGTGGTCGCCGCTACCCACATCTTCTCTTATGGCAATTTCTATCAAATCTTTGATGTCTTTATTTTGTAGTAGTTCCATTTTCCTGATCGTTTAGGGTGTTTAATTTATCCATATCTACATGTAAGTTTTTATGTGTTATAAAGTGAATGGTGTTTTCAATATCTTCATGCAAATACCGGTCATTTTCTAATCTAGGAACTATTTTTCTGTATTCTTTTAAAGTTTGTTCAATAAGGGTAGAACTTTTTAATGGCCTTCTAAACTCTAACGCTTGTGTTGCATTCATGTATTCTATGGCCAAAATGGTTTCTACATTTTTACATACTTTTAATAATTTAGTAGCTGCATTAGCGCCCATACTCACGTGGTCTTCTTGTCCGTTACTACTTACAATACTATCTACACTGGCGGGTGTGCAAAGTTGTTTGTTCTGACTAACAATACTGGCCGCTGTGTATTGTGGAATCATAAAGCCAGAATTTAAACCAGGGTTTTCTGTTAAAAATGGGGGTAATCCACGTGTTCCAGAAATGAGTTGATAGGTTCTGCGTTCAGAAATATTCCCAAGTTCAGATAAAGCAATGGCCCAAAAATCGAAGGCAATGGCAAGCGGTTGACCATGGAAATTTCCGCCAGAAATAATTTTATCTAAATCGGGGAAAATATTAGGATTGTCAGTTACAGAATTAATTTCCATACTCAAAACCATATGAAAGTCGGAGAAAGCATCCACTGAAGCCCCATGAACTTGCGGAATGCACCTAAAAGAGTAGGGGTCTTGTACCTGTTTTTTGGGTTCAACCGCAATCTGACTATCTTTTAAAAACTCTCTAATTAATTTGGCCGAACTTATTTGTCCAGTATAGGGTCTTAATTGATGCAAAGCAGGATGGAAAGGCTCGGTTCTACATTCAAATGCATCGAGTGAGTTGGCCGCAATAAAATGACTCCAATGCAAAATTTGGTTCGATTTAATCCAAACATACGCTCCAAGTGCACTCATAAATTGGGTGCCGTTGATAAGGGCCAATCCTTCTTTCGATTCTAATTTTATAGGTTCCCAACCATATTTTTCTAGCACTTCAGCAGCACTTTCCATATCATAGTTTTCGCCACTTTCATCTGCCACCCAAAACATCCCTTCCCCTATTAATGGAAGGCATAAATGTGCCAATGGTGCTAAATCTCCGCTTGCACCCAAAGAGCCTTGTTCATATACTACTGGCAAAATATCGGCATTAAAAAAATCTACCAATCGCTGAACCGTTTCTATACAAACGCCACTATGGCCCATCGCTAAAGATTGAATCTTGAGAAGCAGCATTATTTTTATAACTTCTAAGTCGATTGTTTCTCCTGCACCACAGGCATGTGAGCGTAATAAATTTTCTTGTAAAGTATTTAATTCATCAGGCGCCACAACCGTATTGCATAGCGAACCAAAACCTGTATTGATTCCGTAAATGGCATCGTTGCCGTTGGCCATTTTCTGATTTAAATATTCCCTGCAATGATTAATTTCATACTTTACGCTTGCAGATAATTCAATTGTTTTATTCAATTGAATAATGTCTCGCAGTTGATTTAAACTTAATTCATTGGTAATCAAAAAAACGTTGTTCATTATTGTAAAAGGGTAATAAGTGAGTTAATTTCCATGGGATGTTGTTCGCCACTTTGTAAGTTTTTTACTTGGAGGGTATTGCTTTGTAATTCGCTTTCTCCAATGATGCAGGCATAATTAATTTGCAATTTATTGGCGTATTCTAATTGCTTGCCTATTTTCTTTGTTATATCTGGATACACCTCTGCGGCAATGCCATTATTTCTTAATTCTGCACAAAGACTTAAGGCTTTTAATTGCGTGGTGGCATCAAAATAACAAAATAGAATTTTAGTGTCGTTGGTTTTTAAATAACTTGGGAATAATTGCTGCTCTTCCATTACATCATAAATTCTGTCTAAGCCAAATGAAATACCTACGCCAGAAATGCCTGGCATTCCAAATATGCCAGTAAGGTTATCATACCTTCCACCACCGCCAATACTCGATTTAAAAGCACCTATATTAGCTTGGACCTCCACAATGGCTCCGGTATAATAACTTAATCCGCGGGCCAAAGTAAAGTCGAATTCAATGGTGTTAAATGGGGAGAGAAGGCTTAAAAATTCACGTAATTTTTTGAGTTCAGCAATACCCAATTTCCCTTCTTCTAAATCGCCCAACATAACCTCAGCTGCTTCAATCGGATTTGCGAGTTTGCCTAGGTTTAAAAAGGTTAAAATTTGTTGAATTTGCTTGGTATCTAATCCGGTTTGAACCAAAATATCTGTTACACCTGATTGGCCAATTTTATCTAATTTATCAATAGCTACCGTAATGGCAACAAAATGAGGTTCTGCCTTAATAAGTGTGGCAAGCGCGCTTAATAATTTGCGGTTATTTACTTTAATAACTACGGGTAGGTTCAGCAAAGCAAAAACCTCATCATACATTTTAAGCAGCTCTGCCTCATTTACCAAGCTATCGCTTCCAATTACATCGGCATCACATTGCCAAAATTCGCGGTACCTGCCTTTTTGCGGCTTATCTGCCCGCCAAACAGTTTGCATTTGGTATCGTTTAAATGGTAAAGTAATACTGTTCCGATTCATGGTAACATAGCGCGCAAATGGCACGGTTAAATCGTATCTTAAACCTTTTTCTGCAATAAAAGGTAAGCTCTTTTTGGGGTCTAAATTTTCTATGGTATTGTCATAAGAAGGTATGAAAGTTTTATCCAATTCTTCATGTCCCATAGCTTGGGTTTGGTAAGCGCTTAGTTTTTTAAAGTAATCGCCCGAATTTAAAATTTTGTAGAGTAACTGATCTCCCTCATCGCCGTATTTTCCACTGAGGGTGCTTAATTGTTCCATAGCTGGCGTTTCCAATGGCATAAAGCCATATTTCTTAAACACCGCCTCAATTATTTGCAGTATATATTTTCTGCGCTGAACCACAAGGGGTCCAAAATCACGCGTGCCTTGCGGTAAACTTGGTTTTTGTGCCATAACAATAAGCAAATATAGCTTTTGTAATCAAAAGCTAAAGACTTGTAAAAAGATATTCTAATTATATTGATTATTAGCGAATTCTATCTGCGCTTTTTACCAATTCATCATCTTTTTTAATTAAAAAGAATACCCTTAGGTTGAGGTAAGCCACAAATAAAAACAGGGCCATTCCAATAATGGAAGGAAGTAATAGTTTTTCGGCATTAAAATTAGGAACAAAATGATACGCCTTTACCGTAAATGCTGCCAACAAACTTAAAATAGCTACCATGTTGAAGAGGGTAAATTTCATCTGAATAAGGCGGTTTTTATAATTCATTAATATAAAAATACTTAGTCCGATAATAATAGAAACCAGCAGAATTAGAATTATTTGTAACTGACTATCAACTAAAAGTCCGTTCTCCAATTTATTAAAGTAAAACAAACTTAAGACATATTCCGTCGTTTTTGCGTTGGGTTCAACATCTACTAAATGAATAATGCTAAATCCACACAAGGAAGCCAATATAATAACAATAAGTGCCAAGAAAACCGATTGAATGCGTTGTATCATGTTGCAAAGAA